>CAKZJW010000105.1 GCA_937120495.1 uncultured Oligoflexia bacterium | reverse complement strand
AAGAAAAGAGTTGCTCTTCTTAAAGGACTTGAAGAAAAGAAGCTCAATGAAATTTTGAAAAATATAAAACTCACTGATGGTGTTTCTGATTTTGTTAAAACACCTGTAATGCTAAACAATATCCCTACAGATCAAGCTTCTGCTTATTTCATGGGTGATAATGCAAGCAAACCACAAGTGCGTAAAGCTGCATTCAGCAACGTATTTGCTATCGTATTTGATAAAGATACAGCAAACTTAACAACTGAAATCGAAGAATACAAAAAAGCTAAAATGCCACTGTACTATGTTGGTGAATCAACAGAAAATGGCCAATTAACTATCATTGATGCGTTAAACCGTGAATTGGCTGACGCTGAAGATACAATGAACAACACTGCATTCTTGTACGAAACGCCTCAATCACAATGGGTTCCGTCTACTGTTTATAAGTGGACTGACTTCATGACTGGTCTGAACGCGATGCATAATGTTGGTGTTGCTGGTAACAAGTTCTGGCTACTAGATGAAAACGTTGATGATGTAACTAACATCAAATACGCGAAAGTAGCGATTGCTGCGTTCTTAGCACAGAGTATGCAAGAAACGATTCGTTACAACGCATGTGATGAGAACAACTGGGCTGAAATTAGATACGGTGCTGCAACAGATTACCCAATGTCAGCGAGCTGTGGTCAACTTGGCCAAATGTATGCTGATTACGGTGTAAACCCTGAGTCTGGTTTGGATCATGCTTACTCTTGTCCTCGTGATAACAAAATGGAAGTAAGTGCACTAGAAATTAAGGATAAAAAGTTAAAGAAGAGAGGAAGAAAACCAAAGAATGAAAAAAGGATTGTTGAGATAAATAGAGAGCAGACAAAATTTTATATGGATCTATCTAAGGATAAAAAGATCAAAGAAAAGCTGTTTGATATCTTAGAGAAGGCAAATGATAAAGACTATGGAGAGATAGTAACATTTAAGGAAGTTATGCTTTTAGGCTTTAACAAATTAACAGAAAAAGACATTGATAAATTAAAAGAGTCATCTTTGAGTGAGATGGAGAAAGTACAAAGAACTGTAGACGAGTACAATAAAAAGAACGCAACAAATCTTAACCTAGGGGAGTACCTAGTAAAAAAATTAAACATCAACTAAGGAGAATAAGCATGGATACATCAAATAAAGAACTATTTTTAGGACGCTTAGGAAAAGAACCAGAGCTTAGATATACACCAAAGCAAACTCCAGTTTGCCATTTATCTGTAGCAACAACTGATGAAGAAAATCAAAAGACTGTGTGGCATAAAGTTGTAGTGTGGGGAAAGCAGGCAGAACTCTGTTCTCAATATCTGACTAAAGGCAAGCAAGTTTTTGTGCAGGGCCGTAAGTTATTGAAAGAGTTTCCAACACCTGAAGGAGAGTTGAAAAAGTATGAAGAGATAAATGCAACACTGATTGGATTTTCGAATATATAGGAATGAAATTGGTCATAAATCCTAATTACAACTCAGACATTAATATGTATAATAATAAAGCCTCTCGAAGTATGGGAGGCACGCTCTTTGACAAACAAATATGGCGAGTAGACGACGTAGCTAAGTATTTAGGATGTTCTATTGGACATATCTATAACTTAGTTTCAAATGAAAGAATACCTAGAGTTAAAAAAGGTAAGTTTTTGTATTTTATTCCAGAGCACATTTTCGAATGGTTGCTCGAAGGAGAATTAAAATGACAAAAGCTAAAAGAATAAGATTTATTGCAATAAAAGGATATAGCGGTATTTTTAAAGATACTTCATCTGATAAATATGTTGCAAGAAAAATGATCAGTGGTAAGCGATATAATAAAACTTTTAAAAAATTATCAGAAGCAATTAATTGGAAAAATTCATTCAACCCATCTTTACAATCAATCGATGAATTTAAAAACTTACAGCCGAAGAAAAGTAAAAGATTAAATGGCGTTGAAGATGAATATACTTTTAAGCAGGTGTGGGAGCTATATGATAAATTACATATATCTTCAATTTTAAGACAATCTGCAACAACAATAAGAAAAAGAATGAATTCTTTTTTTCCTGACTTTGCTCATCTAAGAATGGTTGATCTAAATGCGAAAGTTCTTGATGATATTATTAAGTTAAAAGTAGAGAAAGCTAAAGATAGTACCTCATCTAAAAGATATAATTTTGACCTTGAGTTAAAAACACTTAGAGCATTATGTAACTGGTATAAAGAAAACTATGATGAAATTTTTGTCACACCAGTTTTGAAAAGGCATTTTGCTTATGGGAAAGTTAAAACTAAAAAAAGTGTAAGCAAAGAAAAGATGAGTTTAGAGGAATTTAAATTGTTTTATGATTGTTTAGATGATGACTTTAATATGTTGTGGAAGGATTTTGCTGAGACACATTTTTATATGGCAGGACGAGCACAAGAACCTGCTGGCTTACAGCATGAGAAAGTATGTCTAGATAAAGAGATCATTCGAATTTCTGATGTCACAGTGTGGGGAGACAATAAGAGATTTTTATATTTAAAAGAATGTCCTAAAAATAAAGAAGACAGATCAGTTCATATTAACTTAAGACTAAAAACGATCATGAGCAGAAGGATAAAATATGCTTTACCAAATAGTTGTAACTATTTTAGAGAATCTACAGGTGAACGATTAAATTTTGTTTTTCATATTAATGGACAACCTTTAAATAAAAGAGCGATTGATTATAGGTATAATAAGGCCCTGAAAAAAGCAGGTTTGTTTCCCAAGTTCAGTGCGACTCACATATTAAGAAAGGCAATGGCAAATGTTGTTAGACAAGAGTTAGGATTAGATGCTGCTCAAGCTGTTGGAGGTTGGAAGTCTAGAGAAGTTGTAGAAAAGATTTATACAAATCCAGCTCCAAGTTCATTGAATGTTAAGGCGGTTTCGTTAGTTGAAAAAATGTTGAAAGATTTAGAATAAATTTGGCAACAGATTGGCAACAAAACTGATAATGAACAAATTAAAAACCTTTACTTATGTTTGGATTGGCAACAATTGGCAACAAAATTTTTACTCATAAAAAAAGCCCTGTAAAAACAGGGCTTTGAATTCATTTTTATTTTAATGGCGCAACCAGCAGGATTCGAACCTGCGACCTACCGCTTAGAAGGCGGTTGCTCTATCCAGCTGAGCTATGGTTGCGTTTAGTTCTATAAATACCTTGAATTACTAAGATAAATATTAGATTGGTCATAGAATTTAAGGCTTTTAGTAAACTTTGTCAATACACTAGGAAATATTCCTATGGTAAATTTATCTTCAATGCCGACCTATCTTTCCCACCTTGATGACAACTCTTGCAAGTATATATATCGAGATACTCTCTCGTTTTAAAAAACTCACTGTCGACCTCATGGCCCGATTGAAGGGTTTTAATCATTTTAATTCTGTTATTTAAATTCTTCTTTAATTTCCAAAACTGAGTCCTAATAGGCTTAAAGAGCTTTGGCCGTCTGTAAATACCCAATGCCTTCTTAAGATACTTTTGCTTATCTTCTGCGCTTAGAGCGGGCTTCATGGCCTCTTTTAGATAAACATCACCCATATAAACAGAAGTTCCTTGCATAGCATAAGGTGTCTTTTTTGTTGTATTACAGTTTTTAGCTTCACCCTTTCTTAAAAATTTTATTGGGGGAAAACAAGGGGAGTCCGTTGAATTCATTAGCTCGACAGTATCAAAGATAACTTTATTTCTCTTTTCTCCAAAGTCATAGTCACTGGCCACAGTTAGAGCATTGAAGAGGTGAAAAATTGGATAATCTTTTGTCATTGAAATGATCCAATCTAAAACTTCCTCAGACACTTTGCCGGTATTGTACTTTTGCATTCTAAGCATGTTTGATGAATGCCAAGCCATGATACGAACATTGTTTGGAAGAAGCTTTCGAGCAAATCTGAGAAAACTCTCAGCTAGTTCATATCGAGTACTGATTTCTTGTTTTGTATTGTCTTTATCAACAGTGTGTGGAAGCTCTGTAAGAAGCTCTGGAGATAGCTCTCCTTGAATTAAACCATTATTGTTATTCATAAGTAGCATGCTTGTGTAAACAAGGATCATTGCTAGTTTTTCTTTAGAAGAATGTTTTCTTCTAAGAGGTGTGTATTCAGGGTTAGCATTTAGATAGTCAATAATCTCTCGACTGCGACTTACCAACTTAGTTTCGATTGAGAATGAATCTTTGTGATTATTTTTGTCTGTATAGTCAAAAACCTTAAAGTACTCAGTTGCTGTCATGTCTTTATGAACAATTGAAGCGTGAGTAAAGAATGAACAACAAAGTAGTGCAATAGATATTAGTTTTTTCATATAGAAGTTAAAGCAATTTTAAGGCCAAAAAGAGTGGTTTAAGTTGTTATTATTGCATGGCAGAATTGTATAAAATAACTAATTTGTATTTAAAATACCCATAAGTGAAAAATATTTATGCGCATTGCGTAATCATTACATAACCTGCCAAATGTTAAGTACACGCCTGTATTTACTTGGTATAAGAGTATTAGAGTAAACTTTAAGCGTCTCAAAGCTAGGAAAATTTTGATACCTTAAAGTGGTAAATACTTAAAAATGCTAAGATTTAGTGTAGTGCAGATCAAAGAATTTTTAAGGATGTAGGGAATAATGCAAAAACGATTTTTAACTTTATTCATGTTTATAATTTTAATCACAAGTTCTTGTGGTGACCTTTTTATGACCGAAAAGGGAAAGTCTTCCTTTGGGAGTCGTCTCTTAGGTGCCAAATGTGACTTCGATTCAGATGCTTTTTCAGAAATTTTAGAACGAAATATTAAAGGGGATATCCTTTGTGTCGCTGACATGGTTGACCTTCTTTTAAAATTTGTTAAGACGGACCGCCCTGGAGTTATTTCAAAAAAGACCCTTTTAGACGTTCTTGATACTGATATCGTTGACGTTGGTGATGATGATATTGTCCCTATTGTAGAGTCGTTATTCGAGCTGAGTTTTTTAATCTTTGGTGGAGAAAACGGATATATTGTTAAAAGAGATATGGATAAGATTATTGATCTTCTAGTCTTTTTTAACGCCAATGTTTGGAAGGTTTATAAGCTTTTTGATTCAGATGATAAAGTAAACTTCTCTAGACATATCTCTGAGAGAACTCAAGTAGAAAATGCTATGATCTTAATCTCGGACAAGCTGAGCTCTATGATAAATAGAAACCGTGCCGGTCGAGTAGATACAATTGATACAGTAAAATTCTTAGAGAACTTTTTTAAAGGTAAGAATCAACAGGATAAAGAAGACCTTGATAAGATTAAATCTCTACTTTTTCTAAAAACAATCTTTCTTGGTGGGACAAAAAAGTCTCTTAACAATATTGAACTTGCAGACTCTATCGCAAAGATACCAGCCTTAATGGCAATTGCTTTTGATTTATCCAAGACAGAAAAATTTGACTTCAAAGATGACACTAGAAAGATGTTTGAAGTTTATAATCAAGATATTGTTGATGTTAGAAAAAGTCTTTTTTATGGAAGATATAGCACTAAGAAAGTAGCAAGCTTCGGTGAGGTTTTTGATGCACTTGAAAAGCTAATCCCTGAGGTAGGTGACCCTGACGCTGAAGAGCCAGAGAAGCCAACTGAGGAAGGAGCTGATACTGTAGCTGATAATACAAATGATGAAGAGGTTGAAGAGGAAGAGCCAATCGACTTCTCTATTTATTTAAGAAAATTTCCACGAGAAATTGCTGAAATTAAAAGGATTCTAACAGGCGGAGAACGTCCTGATGAACCTGAAAATGCAAAAACTTATATTGATACAAAAGAGCTTTATACAATTTTAGATCATGGAAGTAATATTTTTGATGAAGCTGAGTTTTTCTTTAATATGTATGATGAGTATGAAGATGATCTAAACTCACCTCAACCGATCTCAATTGATTTTAGCGATTATCCGGTTTTCTCTGAAAGAGAAAGAATGTTTAGAGATCACTTTGCTGAAATTGCTTATAAATATAAATATTTTAAAGGCTCAGAAACATCTCCAACCTTTGGATTCAGTTATAAAAGAAATGCAACAGGTATGGTTGAAATCAGTGCTCTAGAATATGCTTTTAAAGTTGTAATGTCTGAATATGGAGAAGAGCATCCAGATGCACGTGGTGGTTACCATATGCAACTTGCAACAGGTGTTAAACCATTAATTGAACAACTAAAAAGACTTCTTCAAGAGCTAGGTCTAACTAAGATTGGACGTAAGTATAAAAAAGATGACAATGGTAATTTTCTTCCGTTTCCAGCAGAAGTGGATGGTAATAGATATGCTCCAGAGGTTACAAGTACGGCTGAGAACTTGGTTCTTATGGCCACGTTATTTCAAAATCAATCGGATGGATGTAATAAAAATAAAATCTGTATGGAAGTCCCAGAAATTACAGAATTTTTTGTTGGTGTATTAACGGCAATGAAAGTTCGTGATTCGTTCAATGATCTAATGAGACAAGAGTGTGGAAAAGATGTTGATCAGTACGGAAGATTCCATGTTAGATGTTTTAAAAATAAATTCTTAACTGTTTTATCAAGTGAAATGGCAGATGATGATGGAAAGAGACTTGCTGACTATATGCCTCTTCTTCACTCATATGTAAAAGAGCTTCAAAACTCTCTAGAGCCAGGTCAAGAACCAATTGAATCTGCAAAATATTCTAAGTTTATAAATGAGACAGACTCTTTCACAAGAACTTGTTCAGGGACAATGGTTCAGGACAGTAATGGTGATGAAGTTGAGCTCGCTATGACAGAAACTGATGCCTTTGGTATTTTTGCAGGTCTTCTAAATGTAGAATCAACTCTTCTTCGTTTTGATATTAATGAAAATAACAAAATGGATGATGGCTGTGATGATAACTTTTTAAGAAAATATAAAATTTGTAAGAAAACGGCATCTGAAACGAATGAAGTTTTAAGTGCATATTATGAAGTTTATGAAGGTGCAATCCAAAGTCTTGTGGCTCCAAATGGTGGCTTTATGACTAAGCTTTCAAAATCTATTTTTCAATACTTAGTTAAGTATGGAAAAACACCTGATACTTCGAACTTTAATAGTCTATGGGATTACGCAAAATTCTTAGTTCGAGTTAATAAAAGAGCTGATGCAACGAGAACAACAATTGCAACGATTCTAAAAACTCTTGGTGTAGAATCTGACAATGCCAAAGACTATCCATTCAAGTGTGAAGAATGTGCTGCTGGTGACCCTGATAAATTATGTCAACCTGATGATGGTAAAACGTGGGAATATAACTGGCAAGATGTTGAGTAATAATCAAAATGAAAGAATTAACTGATATACCAACTCTAGATGACCTTGAACTAGATGGAGTTCGTGCCGTTGTATTTGATATGGACGGAACCTTGCTTAATTCTGAAATCCTTCACACCAGAGCTTTAAAGCACTTTGTTCCAAGACCAAGTAATACATCTAAAAAATTGATAGAGCAGTTGACTGGTGTTTGTGAGTTGGAAGCTTATGAGAAGCTTCTATCGCATCAAATGATTCCAAAGCTGAGCTATAGTGAGTTCATCGACTTAAAAAATGAAAAATTCTCAGAGTATTTAAATGATGAATCTGTTTTAAAAACAATGGTGCATGAGAATTTATTAGAGTTAATTAAAAATCTTAAAAAAGAAAAATACCTAGTTGCACTAGTTACTGCGAGTGAAAAATCAACAACTGAATTGTTTTTTAATAAACTGGGATTGAATGAATATTTTGATTTGATTTTATCAAGAGGGGATGCAGAAAAATCTAAGCCCGATCCTCTTCCGTACCTAAACTGTTTTGAAAAGTTATCAGTAAATGCTAATGAGTCAATTGTATTTGAAGATTCCAAAACAGGTATAAAAGCCGCATCTTCAGCTGGAGCACATGTAATTAAAGCAAATTGGTATCGTTAATTATTGAAGATTATTTTCGTGAAAATTTGTTTCACTCAATTTTACTTGAGGAAGTTCTTCATTGAAAACAGCTTTGATACTTTCTGGAATTTGAATGGCCTTATACTTTTTTCCATTACTAAGTCTTATCCAATAACCATCGATAACCTCGCGTTCAGCAGTCGTCAGTTTAATTGGTTTTACACTTATAATATGATCAAGATTTATTAGAAGACTTGTCTTTTCATCAATTTGTTGAGCTTCATTGTGTGTAATAATCTTGAATTTTGCTAGTTTCATTTTTATCTCCTAAGAGACTGTATACTAGCATTATTTAGTAGTGAGTTTTGCTTTGTTGTAAAAAATACAGGCTATTCGTAACCAAGTTCTTGGGCAATATCGTTTAGAATATAACCGATGGCATAGGGTACGGTATATTGGCGATCCTGGTTATACTTATAGTCGTGGGTATAACCCATTTTGTGAATCCATTCATGCATCATATTTGCAGCAACATCACGAGGCTTCCATGAGCTTTTTCTAAAGAACTTTTTATTGATCCAAATTCTCATTGTATCTGGCTTTGTGTAACCTTTAACTTTCGACCAAGGATTCTTACTCTTGTAAAGAGTGAGGTCAAAATTCATCGTACCTGCACTTCCTGGCATTAATACTTCTGAGCCAGTCATCAGATGGTCATATATCTGTTGATTTGTTTTTCCTTGATTATCATTAAACTGTTTTTCACCCTTAAAGGTAAAATTTAAAACTCTGTCTTTAAATTCTTCTGAGTTAATGATTTCAAGAAGTATTTGGTTTGCGAGATTTACTTTTTGTTGGTCTCTTGAAGTGAAGTTTCTCATATGTATATTTGAATTGAGCTCACCAGTCTTAGAGGGATAGCTTACAAGATGATCTGTAGACATATCCTCAACGGGAGAATTAGCATCTAGTTCAACAAAGTCTGCGTGACCAAAAGAGTAGGCATTTGCTATAAATAGGTTTGATATACAGATGATTAGCAGTAAATTTTTCATCAGAAATTCCTTTATTTGTTTCATAAGCTCGTGTGTGTTAATCAGATCGGTAAATTGATAGGTACAAATTATGAATTTTTGCAAAGAGGAATTTTTTACTCATCATGGAAAAATATTTAAAAGAAATTTACTTGAGACATAAGTTAGATACTCCTGAGCTTAGGCGAGAGGAGCTTAATAACTATATGAGAGAGTTAAATGATCAGGGAATGGATTGCTCTGCTTGCTCTGGCCTTTGTTGTACTTATGCACACAACTCAATGCTTGTAACTCCACTGGAAGCAATTGAGCTTTATCTCTACTTAAAGAGAAAGGGGAGAATTGATGAGTCTTTAGTTTCAAGGTTAAAATTAAACATTTCGGAATTCAGGCTTGATAAAGAAATATTCATTGGTAAAGGACGAGAGTTTAGAAGAAATTATACCTGCCCTTTCTTTAATGAAGGAGGGCTTGGGTGCTCGGTCTCTCCTAAGCATAAGCCTTATGGTTGCCTTGGCTTTAACTCGAAAGAAAAGGGTGTGAATGTCGCTGGAAAGTGTGGAGTCTATGATGAAGCCCATCATGCTAGAGAACAAAAATATGAAATAGTAGAAAAATTAGTTAATGAAGAAATAGCAGAGCATTTCTCTTTGCTTTGGTCTAAAAAAAATATCCCTGCAGCTCTTTTAGAAATAATCAACTTAAATAATTAGAAACAAATATTCCTCTTTAGAATTTTTCAAAATCTTATATAATTATAGGGATTTATGAATTGAATTTGCTTTTCACTAAGGAGTAAGTATGACGAAGCAAGTAAGGTCTCAAGTAAAGCTAAATGCATTTAAGATACCTACTAGAAAATTTGATATGCCAAAAGATGTAAATGGTAATCCATTAAGGGTTAGTGATTACTACGGCGAAAATGTTTTTAAATTTGAAGACTCAGATATTCTAACGAAACAAGATAAAAAAAATATTGCTGATATTATTGCAAAGAAAAAAGACTTCTCTAGGGATATAGCTGAAAAATATGCCAATGCAGTTTTAAGTTGGGCGTTAAGTAAAGGAACAACTCACTTTACTCACTGGTTTCAACCACTAACTGGATCAACAGCTGAAAAGCATGATGCCTTTCTTTCAATCGAAGATGGTAAACCAATAGAGAAACTATCAGCGTCACAGCTTATTCAAGGTGAACCAGATGCTTCTTCTTTTCCAAATGGTGGAACAAGATCAACATTTGAAGCAAGAGGGTATACAACTTGGGATTTAAGTTCTCAAATCTTTTTAAGATCTTCTGAAAATGGAAAAACTCTTTGTATTCCAACAGCATTTGTTTCTTATTTAGGAGATGCTCTTGATATTAAAACACCTCTTCTAAGATCAATTGAAAATTTATCTAATGCAGCGGCAACATTTTGTAATCTTACAAATAATTCCTCAAGAGCTGAAGATCAACTTGAAACAATTGATGTAACAATTGGATGTGAGCAAGAATACTTTCTTATTGATAAGGCTCTTTATTTTGAAAGACCAGACCTTGTTATGGGGGGAAGAACTGTTTTTGGTGCACTTACTTCTAGAAATCAACAACTAGACGATCACTACTTTGGTACAGTTCCCGATAGAGTTCTTGCATTTATGCAAGAGGTTGAAGTTGAGCTATATAAACTTGGAATTCCTGCAAAGACAAGACACAATGAAGTTGCTCCAGGACAGTTTGAACTAGCTCCTATTTTTGATAGTGCAAATCTCGCTGTAGATCAAAACCAAATTATCATGGCCACATTGCAAACTGTAGCTGTTAAGCATGGGTTTGTTTGTCTTCTTCATGAAAAACCATTTCAAGGAATTAATGGTTCTGGTAAACATTTAAATTGGGCAATGGGTGGAGCAAGTGTAGGGAATCTTCTAGAGCCAACAGATACACCTCATACAAATTATAGATTCCTAGCGGTTATCGCAATGGTTTGTGAAGCGGTTTATAGACATGGTGCCCCTCTTAGAACGGCAATTGCCAGTCATTCAAATGATCACAGACTTGGAGCAAACGAAGCGCCTCCAAGTATTATATCTGTCTTTCTTGGAGATACTCTTACTGCGATCTTAGAAGCTTATGCAGACGGGAAAAAATATGACTCCAATACAGATACATTTTTAGATGTTGGGACTGATCAACTAGCCCGACTTGTAAAAGATAATACTGATAGAAATAGAACTTCTCCATTTGCATTTACTGGAAATAAATTTGAGTTTAGAGCCGTTGGTTCATCTCAAAATGTTGGTATCCCAGCTACAATTTTAAATGCGGCAGTATCAGATGTACTTGTTGAAATGAATGAAAGAATTGCAAAAGAAAAAGAAGAAGGAAAAGAGATTAATGATATTCTTATGGGAATAACAAAAGATCTTTATAACAACTCTAGAAATGTTGTCTTTAACGGAGATGGTTACTCTCAAGACTGGCAAGATGAAGCGGCTAAAAGAGGGTTACCGAATTTAAAAACTTCTGCAGACGCTCTAAAAGTCATTCAAGATACAAAGGCCAATGACTTTTTAATCAAACAAGCTGTGTATACTCAAACAGAATTGGATATGCGTTATAATGTAAGGGTTGAGAGATACTGTAAATGTAGAGAGATTGAATTCTATACTTTAATTAATATGGTTCATAAAGATATTCTTCCAGCTTCTATTAATTATAAAAATGAACTGGCTCAAGCTATCGTAAATCAAAAAGCTGCTGGCATTGAACCTAAAGCTGACTTTATATTATTAAAAACTGTAAACGATGCAGTTGAGAAACTTGTTGATGAAACAAAAAAATTAGATAAATATCTCAAAGAAAAAACAGGCGAAGATGATATTAAATATGCAGAGAAAATTGCACATGAAATCTTCCCGCTATCTGAGAGGATCGCAGATACAATTGCTTATCTTGAAGAAAATGTCTCGGAAGAGCTTTGGCCACTTCCTACGTACTTTGATATGTTGTTCATTAGGTAAAACTCAATAATTAAGGGAGCTTAGGCTCCCTTTTTCAATTTAGCACCACAGAATCTTTCATTTACAAAATCACTCAAGTTTTCTATATATATCTCTAGAGAGTAATTCTAGAGGAGAGTCATGAAAGCACTACTATTAGTACTAAGTTTATTATTTATTACAAATGCAATAGCATCAATAAAAATCGTTGAGATTCTTAACGATGAAGAAATTTTGCTTCTTGCAAGTGATGGACTCGTTTATGAATTAAAAACCGATGATAATGCAGAAATAAATTTTGCATATGAAGCAATGGAATCTCAGTTAGATGTAGAGCTAAAAAAGCCTTTAATTAATCTAAAGAGAATTTTTGATGAAAGAGAAATTGTTACAGGTTTTAAAAAAGTTCAAACTGAGACTCCAAAAAATATTACTTTCAATAATCAAAAGTCGAGTGTTCCAACTCCATTAAATAATTTTGAAGTTACATCTGTCGGATCTTTTGAGGATAGTAAGAGCCTTTTTAAGACTATGACGACGAGAACCAAAAGACGTTCTCAGTGTTATAATAGAGCACACGTTTGGTCTCATAGATTAAGTAAAGTTGAAGTTGCTGGCAAAAAATTAAATCTTGGGAAGACTTGGATCTTTTTTAGCCGAAAATATATCAAAGAATATAAATACAAATGGTGGTTTCACATTGCTCCATACATTAAGCTTCAAGGTGAAAATGGTCCTTACGTAATGGATAGGAAATTCACTAGAGAGCCACTAAAACTTCAGGGTTGGACAAATGTGTTCATGAAAAACAATGCTCAATGTAAGGAAGTAATATACTATAGTGACTATAGACAAAATCAAGGACAGGCTTGGTGCTTTATTATCAAGTCGAGTATGTATTATTGGCAACCTAAAAATATAGAAGCCCTAGAAGCTGGAGCGGAAGAGAAAAAGTCTTTTGTAGAAAGTGAACTTCGAAAAGCATACAAAGATGCAGTTAAAAGGTGGAACGGTGAATTGGAATAATAAAAATTATCTCGTTCTGTTTGTTTTAATTTTTGTGTCATCTTGTGGTGGCGAAGGTTCAGGCTCTGGTCAAACAGACGGTCTTTTAAATAATGAGCATCGAATCTTCTTAACAAGTCAGTCTTATCTTGGAAAACTCGAAGAGAATGGACAAACAGGGCTTGAAGCTGCTGATGAAATTTGTAAAAAGCATGCTGAAAATGCAAACTTAGTTCGAGACTATAAAGCAGTGTTAAGTTCAGCTTTAGTAAATGTAAAAGATAGACTTGTTATAAGAGGATCTATTTATACAGTTGCCGGTTCGAATGCGACTAAAATTATTGAAAACTCAGTTGATATCTGGGATGCAGATAGTACAAATTTACTAAATAGTATTGATAGGGATGAAAACGGAAGTTTTACGCCCGCTGGAGAGAAGGTCTGGACTGGAACAATTGAGGCCGGAACTGTAGGCACAGGAACTTGTAATAACTGGACAGATCAAACAGCAGGAAGCCAAGGAACAATTGGAAATACCGTTAACCTAGATGGAAAGTGGTTAGATATTGTTCTTGATCAAAATTGCAATATTCAAGCCCGTCTTTACTGTATAAGTCAGTAGTACTGGAGCGATTTACTTTTATTTAAACTAAGAGGCAATTTTTGCCGATTAAGTTTATGTGAAAATCGTTGTCTATATGTTCATATTTCTAAGTGTTAGCTGTCAGTTATCTAGAAAGCGTCTACCTTCGTCTACCAAGCTAAAGCAAGTACCAAAAGCAAAGATCAATCAATTAAAATATTTCTATTCTTTTTCTCAATTAATCTCTAAAAAACCTTCAGTAATATACAAGCCAAATAGTTTAGATATTAAATCAATTCAATATCCATCTGGGCTAATTGAGTGCAAGGGGAAAAATATAATCAAGCATACAGTTGGTCTTATTAGCAAAATTTATGTTCGAGATGATTCTTTTATTGAATGTAAAACTTCAATCGAAACTGAAGTAAGCTTTAAAGTTGAGTATCATAGACCAAATAAGATTGAAGAAATTGTTGATCAATATAAAGGAAAACCTCTTGATTTGGATTTGGTTACGCAGTTAAAGCAAGAGAAATTAAAACGTTATTTTACAAGGAAAATATCACTAGAAGACTTCAAGAAAATCTCTTTTAAAAAAGGTGATTATGTTGAAATTGAACTTGATCCACAACTTGTTAAACACGAGTGCCTTGAAGGTAGTTGCCAAGAAGACCTCCCAATTACAGGTACAAATATTTTCTTTGATCAAAGAAAAATTGAAGGTAGTAATCAGCTAACGTATCCTTACTTAGAGCCTTTTATATTTATTTGTGGAGGTCAATTTAGCGGGAGTGATATTGTATTCAAGTCAAATGAATCATTGTCATACTATGGATTTGTAGGCTCAAACGGCTTTAATTGTGACATCAATACGTTCTCATTATCCAATAAGATTCCTAAGGTTTGGCTAAGTCTTACCCATATTACAGATAATCTAAAACTCACTGAGAAAAAGCGACCACCAAAAGGACTAGTCAATTTCTTTAAAGCTTTAAAGCTATTAAATCAAAATATTAACAAAGAGTTAAAAACTAAAACAAAAGGATATTTTGAAGTTTGGTTGGAGTTATTTAAAAGGCAATGTTCATCTTCATTGAATTGTGAAGATCAAAGCCAATTAGTAGCAACAAAAGTAAATAAAGTTATAAAGGATAATAGTGGAGGGACGAAAGTTATCAATATTTCAAATGGTGAGCTTTCCTTGAGGCTAAACACAAATAGAACTCTAGTTAAGGGACGGATTCTAAAAGTCTGTCAGGAAGAATTTAAAGAGTTATTTACAAAGATAGATTTTGACTTTAAAGAAGAGTCTTCTATTAGTAAGAGTTGTAATTTAAATCAAGGCGACTTTGATCAAATTGAACCACAAAAAAGGTGGATTTTTAAAGTTGAAAAAGACACTAAGAATGAAGAACAATATACGCCTATCGAAATACCTCTTATTGATGAATCCGATATTAAGCAAAAGATTTTTAAAAGTTTTCTAGAGGAAAGCATAAAAAATACCTCGAGAAGGTTTACGCGACCGCTATTTTTTGAGTTCTCTAAGTAGCTAAAAATACACAATTTCATTAATTTTCACAAAAAACTTGAGAAAAATACTTTCCAGATAACATCGAGCAGTATAAAAGCTTTTTTAATAAAAACTCAGTAATGATTTCAATATAATTGAGCTCGTTTTTGAAGGTTTTGAACTTAACTTGTATATGAGCAAGTTTAACAGAATCGGCTTTCAAGGTGTGTCTCAAACGGTTTTAAAGAGGGTCCATTTTTGGGGCCCTTTTTTATTTCATCCCTTTGAAATCATTAAACTTTATCGCATATAAATCCGATAAAGTAGTATGATAAATTTACTAAAAAACTCTCTATTTATTCTTAGCTCGTTTCTTTTACTTTTTGGTTGTTCTACAAACAAAAGAGTTCCAGCAAATCTTGAACAACAAAAAGAACTTAATCAAATTGTAATATCAAAGTTATCAATCAGAGATGGTAAAAACTTCTATTTGATTGGCCAAAAATGTACGACTTCACAGTTGAGTTGTTACGAGTGGAGTAAAGAAGGCTTTAAAGTCATTGAAGGTAATTCTGAACGTTACGAAGCAAAATTTCTTTTGAGCTATAATAATAAATTAGTTGAAGATATTTATTCTTTTGAATATGGAAACACTAATAAGAAAAAAATAATAATTAAAAAAGATGAAGAAGGTCAAAGCTATAGCTCCATCAAATTGCCAAAAAGATTAAAAGCAAAATTACCAAAACATTTTTTAAATATAACAGAAGTGAAAAGACAAAGAAGACCTTATTCATTAATAAATTATTTTTTAAGAGCAGTGAACTTCACACCGTTGTCAGCATTCTCAAGCAGTATCCAGGAGATCATTGAATTGATTGAAAACAAAAAAGTTTTTCAATCAGTGTATCTCTCAAGAGTTGTTGAGTTAATGTTATTGGATAATCGTTATCCAAACTTTATGAAAGAGATTGGACGAGACGGAGCCGTTTCTATCGGATCAGCATTAAGAATGAGGTTTCGAAATCAAATTACGGGTGTAACTGCAAGCTTGGGAACAAACCAAGAGGAGAGTAAGCTTTATTATCAAAAACATCTAGAATTTAAAACAGAAGTACAATCAATTAATATGGGAAAATTAACACAAAGAGCCAACGAAGAAAATCTTGTTGTAGAAGTTGTATCGAGAGACCTTGCAATTCTTTTGTATGATCCAAATAGTGAAATGCACGTAAATGGTTACGATGATCTTTTGTTAAATACACGAAAAAGTTTAAAAGAATATAATGGCACAAAACTAGTTGCTCTTGGTGTTTTTACAACAATTGACTCTGCAGGACCGACTAAAGTTGTTGATTTTGAAAGATCAAAGAATCCTATTAAAAACGAAAGAATAACAAAATTTCTTGATTTTGGAGTTGGACTTGGCCTGAGTTTTATTTCGAGTAACTATATTACTACGCCTCTTAATGTAGGGAACTTTTTCACAAAGTTAGTTCTAAAAAAATCAGGTAAAGTGTATCAGAAAAATTTGATTGAATCAGAAGCGACATTAAAAGCTCTACTTGATTCTGGTGTTATTGAGCTAGACCCTCAAGAAGTTTCAGTTAAGTACTTCTTAACTTTTTTAAAAGAGAGTGGTTACGACTCTGCTAGTATTTCTTCTTTGGAGAAGCGCTTAAATAGTAAAAATCAAAAGACAATTAAAGAAGCAATGAATGAAGTTATAGAGTCTTTTCAAGAACAACAAACAAGTAGGCGATCACTTTCAGGCTTAAAAAATAAGAAAAAAATAGCAAATAGAATTGTGGCCACTGAGCAGTTTAAAAAGTTTTTAAGCTCCGATCTTAAAGTTAATAAGTTTGTTCATGCAATGAATAAGAAAAGAAATAAAGTATTAAAACGTCAGGCAAGAAAGAAAAAGCGATTAGCTCGAAAGTTAATTCGAAAACAAAAAAGAACTGATAGAAGAGAAATGAGAGCTGCGAAAAGAGCGATTAAGAAAGCCAAAAAAATGGATTCTATTGTTTATGATCAAGAAAATACAAACTCAGCAATCGTTTTTATGATAGATGGACTTCGCCCAGACAGGTTAAAAGAAGCTGTCGGTAAGGGGCTGATGCCAAACCTGAAGAAATATTTTTATACACATGGGATTGAATTTAATTCTTTTACTACTAAATCTCTAACTCTGCCTTCTTGGTCTTCTGTTTTAACTGGCTATGATATTGATACCCATGGAGTGAGAAGTAACGGGCCAATGAATAGAGTGAAGGCCAAACCACAAGATAACTATATTGACCCACGAAAAGACTTTATATTTGGTAAAAATCGAGCACAATCAAGAAGTTTACAACATTTAAAAGAGTCTGGATTAAAATGGCTGCCTGATTACTTTGGGCCAAATGAGACAGTTACAAATTACTTACCAATAAATGAAGGCGTTTTTCCCGCAGTTGGAAAGCTAATGAAGGGTCTTGTAAAAGATTATGATGAGTTTTTATTTGGATCATTCAGTGGAAGTATGGCGCTGGATAAAGCTGGAGCACTTCGAACAGCTCAAAAAATTAAAAAGAACCCAGGAGCAACAAAACTCGTTGTAAATTGGTATACATGTGTTGATGTGTTTGCTCATCATAATAATATTGCAATTGATAGATGCTATAGCGAGCTAGATAAGACTTTGAAAATTGTTTTAGACGCGGCTAAAAAAGATATCGTTTTGAAAAATGCACACTTGTTTATTGTATCAGATCACGGTCATAGTGGTGGTCATGAAAGTCATGCTTCAGAGTATAAGCTCTTTGAGCAGGGAAGTTATTTTAATAATACAGGATTAAACTTAACGACACTATTTGCTGGAGATTATGCAAACTATAGTTACTTTGATTTTTATCCATTTGTAATGGAGTCGCCACATATTGATAATGATCTCAAGTTCTTGGGAGAATATCAGCTGCACCCATTTAGATATAAATATAAATCTAGAAAAAAGAAATTTAAGAATAGAACACCTGAGGTTATGATTGATTATAGTGGGGACTCGCTGGCGCAAGTTTATTTAAAGGATCCAGTAAGAGGGTGGGGAGAAAAACTCGATTTCTCTACACTATCCAATATCAACGGTAGAAATCTTCTTGAAGACTTACTTAATGTAAAGGTTAGAAACTATGCTATCTACGATAAGAAAACGAAAAAGAAAATTGATGAAATGACTAAGGGATATCCGATAATGGCTTATGCTCATTCTTTAAATAGCTGCTCTGATGAAGATATTAAGTCGATTGTTGGTGAAGAATTTAAAATGGACAGGCCAGCGGTGATTGTGAAGGGATTAACTTCAAAATTTGGTATGGTTATTACCAAAAAAATAGAAGGACAAATTCACTATAAATATCATCTACTGGATACATTTAAGCAGGGGACAAATAAAAAGTGTTCTGGAGTGTTGTCTGAGGATAGTTCAAACGATATTTTAAATCAACATCATCTAATAAAAGGTGAATGGAATAGTAAGGTTGGATTTGTTCAAAAAATGAAAGAGACAAGATTTCCTACTTCATTAGTTTCTCTTGTTGCGAATCTTACTTTAAATGAAAATTTACTTGAAAATAAAGATCGAGTTGCAGAAATACCTGATTTTATTTTATTAGCAAATCTAGGATTTAATTTTAATAGTGCGGCAATTACAGAAGCTGATCATGGTAACCTTACAAAAAGAGAATCCAACAATACTTTTCTTTATAGTAATATGAATTTAAAAGAATTCTCTAGCCGTGAGAAAAAAGAATTAAAAGAAAAGGTAATTTTGAATTACTATCTTACTCCATTTGTTCTGGATGTTACGAAGAGGCATACTGAGAAAAGAGATCCGGCTTGGCCAAAAATTGAAGAGTTTATTAACCCATAAATAACGTTATAAGTTGTTGATTTTTGGCATCTTGACTCAATTATAGATAATCTTATTTTTTGAAGAGCGTAAGGTGTGGATTTTTTTACAGAAATTCTCCTTTTACCTATCTAATCGCTATCAAATAATATATTAAAAATATCTATGAAATTACTCAATTTAGCTCTTTTGGTTTTTATACTTTTTTCTGCAAACACTTACAGTGCTTTAGATGAAAGTGTTACGATCAATTCGTCAGTATATAAGTCTCTTTTGTACAAGAAATTAAAAAATCATGTGAATATTAAAGTTGTTGAATTTGAACAATATATTGGCAAACCTGCTGTAAAGTGGAATGAAAAGGAATGGACGTCTTTTGCAGATAAAATTTTTTATGAGAATCAGCTTCTTTTAGCGAAATTGAATTCAGAAAATAAGACATTTAATAATAAAAACAGAAAAAAACTAAAAACTCTATATTCAAATATTAAAAAAGAAATTAAACGTATCTATCGCTCAATGGTCACAATGGGAAGAAACAGTGGAGTGGAGGCTTTGGCTACTTACATTATTGCTTCGGCGGGATCTTATATTGTGGCAGGAGTTGCTGGAGCTTCTGGTGCAGTGGCAACAGCAAGCCTTTTTACGGTCTTTCCTTTTGGTTCGGCGCTAACAGCAGTTGTAGTTGCTTTCCAAGGAATCAAGGATCGAATTATTAAGAAGCGCTCATTTAATGGTAATGGCGAATATAATTACTATAAAGAATTTACCAGAATTGAAAAAAATCTAAAAAAAATACTCAGTATAAATAAAAAGACTCTTCTTGTTAAAATTGATCAACGAATATTTATAATCAATAAAACGAATTTCTTTAAAAGAGTGAAATCAATCTTTAAAAAGAACAAAAAAATATTAAATATTAAGACTTTAGAAAAATCGTTAAAACTAAATGGCTTATATCATTCTCCATATTCAACTGTTTTGAAGACAAAAAGAATGAATGAACTAGAGAAGGTTGTAAAAGTAATTAATTCACTCTATTTAAACGAAAATAAAGAAGATTTGAAATTTTTATTAAATGATTTTATTTCTATTAAGAGGGATCAACTTGATTCCTTAGGTGAGCATAGAATGAGTTTAGTTTGGCTCAAGGAGTCCGCAGAGATAAAAAATATTGAAGATCTCTACCAGTACTTAGATCAAATGCCATATGGAGAAAACTTCTTCTCTAATATTTATAGTTTTTATGACTTTCTGGTTCCAAGTCTTGCAAAGAGTGCTAGAGGGCTAAAATTTAAAAAATTTAAATGTATCAAAAGTCTTAAATGGAAATATATCGCAAAGACCTACAATAATATTAATTCTAATCTTCAAAAAGAAAATAGAAAACTTTTAAATAATTTTGTGAAGAATGTGCAGAATTGTGTCCTTTAAAAAATGAAAACTATCCTTAGTGACAGAAAGCTTGGAGATATCTACTTATTTGAAAGTATGTTTGATGGTGACTTTTCTCATCGTGTTCAAGAACAAATGGATCAAATAAAATGGCTGAATCATAAAATAAAAGTGTATGGTCGTTATGTAAAAGAACCTAGAGAGGTTGCATTTTATGGAAATAGAGGTGTGCAGTATTCTTACTCTGGCCAACGGCTTAATGCTTGTGAATGGCTTCCTATTTTTCGAGAGTTGAAAGACTCTTTAGATCTAAAGCTTGGAACTTATTATAATAGTGTTTTAGTAAATCGGTATCGTGATGGCCACGACTATATGGGCTGGCATAGTGATAATGAAAAAGAACTGGGTAAGAATCCAATAATTAGCTCTGTTAGTTTTGGAAGTCCTCGTGACTTTATTTTGCGATTAAAGAAAGACCATACTCAAAAGATTAAAATACATTTAAAGAATGGAGATCTTCTTGTCATGGGAGATTTAATTCAAGATTTATGGGAGCACTCTCTACCAAAACGTTTAAAGGTTACTGAGGCACGGCTAAATCTAACATTTAGGACTATTGAACAGTCCTGAATACTGCTTCTATTTCGATTGTATTTGAACAGTCAAAGTGTACTTTTGGGCAAGACGCTTTACCGTGTAATCCACAAGGTCTGCATTCAAGCTTTTTTTGAGTCTCAACAAGTGCTGAATCAGTACTTAGAGGAAAGTAGCCAAAGTCTTTTATAGTAGAACAGAAGATTGCTGTCGTTTTTGCATCAACGCTACTTGCAAGATGAAGGGGAGCCGAATCATTAACAAACACTCGTGCAGCGTTTTTCATTAAGAGTGCTGACTCCGTTAGAGAGAGCATACCAGCAAAGTTTGTCGTATTGTCTATGTCTTTGCAGATTGAATCGATATATTCTTTGTCATCTGGACCGCCGATACAAAACAGATTAAAGTCACAAGAAAGCATACCCATTAATTCAATCCATTTGTCCTTGTGCCACTGCTTTGTGTACCAAACACTGGATGGGGCGAGAACAATGTACTTTTTAGTCAAATCTTTCACTATCTTTTGAATTTTTAAATTTTCATTTTTATTAAAATAGATCTTAGGTTTGTATATGTTTGAATTCGCATCTGAGATTAAAGGACTTAGTAGAAGAGAGTTTCTTTGAACTTCATGCTGTGTTTTGCCATCTATAATAAATGGGATTTTGTGCTCAATCTTGTGTGTGAAGAAAAAAGATAAAGGATTGTTGTGAAAGCCAATCTTTACCTTTGCACCTGAGAGAACTGTCATTAATCCAGAGTTAAAGAACCGTTGAATATTTATCACAGTATCGTATTTTTCTTTTCTTAGTTTTAAAATTATTTTAAACAAGTTTAAGTTTTTATTTTTATTTTTATTCCAAATGATTACTTTGTTAACCAGTGGGTTCTCTTTCAATATGCTTTGATTGCCGTTTCTAAGAAGAAAATCAATTGAACTATTTGGGAATTTCTTCGCTACCTCTTCTATCAGGCTTGTTGCAAGAATAACATCACCAATAAATGCAGTTTGTATGATTAAAATCTTATTCATTAAGTAACTCGATTAATTGTTGATTCGTAATGTTTTTATCAAACTTTTCTTTTAAATTAATTATGCATGATTCTTGAATACTAATCAATCTTTGAGAGTCTTTAGTCAGTTCGATGATTGTCTGTGCCATCTTTTGTGTATCACCATATTTAAAAAGAAATCCATTCTTTTTGTCTTCGATTATTTCAGAGTTACTTGAGATATTATAGGCAAAGCTTGGTTTTCTGTAGAGTTGAGCTTCTAATAAAGCATTTGATAAACCTTCAAATTGTGAAGGAAAGACAAAGTAATCAATTTGTTTAAAGAATTTCTCACTATCAATATGGCCTAGTAATTTTATATATCCCTCTAAGTTATTTTCAGAGATAAGTGTAGAGAGCTCTTCTTTTAAAGGGCCAGTGCCAGCAATAAGAATTTTAAAGTCTATTTCTTTTTTGATTAGTTCTTGAGCGAGGGGGATTAAGAGTTTTTGCGACTTTTGTTCAACTAGTCGTCCAAGATTCCCTAAGATAAGTTTTGAGTCTGTTTTTTTTAGCAATGGGATCTCATCTAGAGAAATACTATTGTAAATAACTTTAACTTTAGATTCTAACTCCGGAATAAATTTAGAAATAGACTTTTTTACATTTTCAGAGTTTGCAATAATATTTGTTAAATAATTAGGGTAAATCTTCTTATTAAGGCGACTTCCTTTGATTGGATGGTCCATGCCTCTTCTATAAATAACTTTCTTAACTTTGTTATAAGCAAGTGGAGAAAAAGTCTTTACGTCTTGAGGTAAATTTAAGATTACGGCATCAAAGTTTTGTTCACTTAAATATGATGAAATTCTTTTTTTTAGTAAAAAATTTAAGTGTGATACCTTATTAACTTTAAAGTGCTTTTGAGAGAAAGATGTATTGCTTATTTTTTGAGATAACTTACTTTTTGGGTGAGTAATAAAGCTTATATCAAAACCAGCGTGTCTCAGTACTTTTGCCTGCTCGTAGTGCCATTTTTCACCACCACCCCAAGCAATATTTGTATTAATAAAGCAGACTTTCATTTATCGTTCGAACTTTTCGCCGTTATGCATTCGCCAAATTTTTACATTTCTTATGAATACATTCCAAGCACCCATGCTTGAGATAATTAAGCCGGCCTTTCCGTCAAAAATACCTCTTTCCATTATGTATCGCTTGAAAAAAGCAAACATCGGTTTGATTATTAAATGGTAACTTGTAACTTTCTTGATTTTATCAACTCGATCAAGAGCAGCCCAAGTTGTATATCTTTCACCTTTTTTTAGGTGTGCCGTTAAACCTTTACCTGAATAGGTATCATGTTTTAGACGTGCACGAAGCTTTCCTACACTTCCATCTGTCTCTATCTCTGCGTGAACGTGTTTATCTTGGTATTTACATTTGCTCTTTCTGAAGAGTCTAATAACCGCGTCGCCCGACCAGACATGCTTAAGCTTGTGATCCATAAAGTAGTTATCTCTACCAATCCAGTAAGCAACATGTTTTGGTTCGTTGATCGTATCTTTAATTTCTTTAATTAAACTATCGTTTGTTCTCTCATCAGCATCTAGTAAAAAGATCCAATCATGACTTGCTTGAGGAATTGTCCAATTCTTTTGAGCCGCAGAGTGTTCATATTCGTGTTCTAATAGTTTTACTTGTGGGTACTTCTTTACGATCTCAACAGTTCTGTCGGTGCTAAATGAATCTACAACAATAACTTCATCGGCAAATAAGCAAGATTCTATTGCTTGAGCGATATTAAATTCTTCATTGAAACAGGGGATGATTGCAGTTATTTTTTCCATAGTAAGTTATAAACCTAATGAGATCATTTGCATATGCTTTAACGCTTAGCATTTTTGAAAAAACAAGCCTTTAAAGCTCGACACATTAAGCAAAATGTCTGAAAATTTTAAAAAGATCTGGTGTAGATATTTGGTGCTCGAGGCGAGACTTGAACTCGCACAGCCATAAGGCCGAGGGATTTTAAATCCCTTGTGTCTACCGATTCCACCACTCAAGCATTATGGTATGAACTGGTATATTGAATTATCGAAAAGGAATAGTCAATAAAAATGAAAGATTTATTTTATAAAAAGATTGTTTGGCTCTTGTGCTTTTTCCAACTTCTGAGTTGTGCAGGAAGTAAGGATAGAGATAAGCAGTTAGTGTTTGGTAACCAAAATTATGCAGACTCCTTTGTGTCGAGCATTCAGCCGAAATGGTTTGCTAAGCCAAAACGATTCTCCTTAGTGACAAGTGCAAAGGAGCCAAGTATCCATCGTTTTTTTGATGTTAAGCCCTTTAGAAGTATTGAGCAGAAGACAATTAATGTTGTTGTTACAACTCCCGAGGGAAGTGAGTTTATAAATCAAATTGATTTATCCTCAGGGCAGATTTTTACAGATAAGAAAGTATGTTCTCAAGACGACGAATATAAAAAATATAACTCTTCTGTAGGAAAGCCAAACTTTAGTATTGGAGTGCTTCCGAGGGTTCTAGATCAGTTGAATCTTCCACAAAAAGTTATAATTTTTGGAGCAAAAGATTATATCTCAAAACATTATAAAACAAACTACTTTGATGTCAGAGTTGTTGGTGGCTATATTGAACAAATTTGTCCCCATGGTGGATGTTTTGATGCAGATAAATGGCTTTCAAGACTGGTTTTAGTTGGTGTTCAAAATAATAACCCTGAATTTAAAAAAATAAAATCTATCGTCGATATCCAAAAAAAATATGAATGGGATTACTCAGTTGCATTTATTCAAAACGGAGAAGGGAAGAATATCATCTCTGATAAATTTTTTCCTAGAAAAAGAATGGGAGCAATTGTTAGCTCGGCGCAGGCATTATCGTTTTTAAATAGAAATTCAACGATTTTTACAATTGATAAGCTTAAAGAAATGAGAAGGTCTTGTTATAAGTTATATGACTTTTTATGGAAAGATTTAAGCTATGTGAATGCAGGATCAAAAGTGGCTAAGACTAAAAAAGAGATTCGGCAAAAAGCACTTCTACTACAAGAAAAGAAGAAAGAAGGAATTAGAGATTTATCCTTTAGTAGAAGATTTATTCATAACTTTAAAAAATTCAATGAACAATATAAAACGTGTGTGAAATACGTTTACCCAAGTAATATAAACGATGATGCAAAAAGGCATTGGTTCTTTTCTTATTTGACAGCATTCCATAAACTCCATGAGCTAGGCTATGCCTTTAGTTGTCAGAGTAAATCTTGGAATATCAACCCGTTGATTGCTAAGAATAAAAGGGTTCAATCTTTGCAAGATCAATTCCGAAACTGTTCTGGAAATGATCTTGATAGCGCTTTTGAATATGCACCTGTTCTACTAGACAATTTGAGAAAGAAGAATAAACTATCTTATCGTTATATTGATTATGATAAAGGTTCAAGTGGGACTCATATGAAAATATATAACTGGACTAAGGTTAGCGGAGCAAAGCTTTCATGTTCAGATGAAGATGATATGAATTTTGGCTTTAATAAAAGTATTTTTCCAAAAGATATTCGTTGGGAAAAACGTGGCTCTGGCAAGAAGAAGAAAAACTCAAAAGGTATGATTATTTATTAATGTTAACAAATATAAAAGATAAACTATATTCTTGGGCAAATAAAGATTACTTTGAGCCCATTTTCTTTTCTTCTAGCGAGATTATTGACGAATTAATTTGTTATTTGAATGCTGGCGTTGATGCAAAGAACTTTTTGATTAATGATAATTCTCTTTATTCTGAGACTCCAAATATTCTTATAGTTTCTGGGTTTATTAATCATAAAAATGCAAAATTACTCTTGGATAAGTATAATCGACTCGTAGGTCCTAAGTATGTTATTACTGCGGGACTGATGTTTGATAACCAACTTAATTTCCCTGAGTATAACCGAGCAGAGTTCGAAGATATTTCATTTATTACTGAAAGTATCTGGGGGCCAAATCCAACTCGTAAGGATGTTGTTAACGCAATTGTTAATCTGTGCTCGAAAGAGGCTATATGAATACGAAGCTAGATATTGATCGCATTAATAAAGAGCTTGTTGACTATAATGGCCATTGGATCGAGAACAAATTGTTTATCGAGACAAGTGAATTCGATAAATTAACATTACTACTATTATGTAAAGAAAATTTAGGCTTTGAATTTCTTGCAAATATTATTATTAGAGATAGTGAAGGAGATGTATTCTCTGTAGATTATCACTTAATTAATATCGATAAAAATTATCATCTTCTTATCGAAACAAATGTTGATAAAAAAGAAACTATCCAAAGCTTAACTGGTATTTGGAAATATGCAGACTATTATGAATTAGAAGCGTTTGAATTATTTGGATGTCGATTTGATTCGGTAAATTTTTCGAAATACAAAAGATTTTTATTTCCGCAAAATTTTGATGGACACCCTCTATTAGATTCTTTTGAAAAATTCGAAGTTAAAAAGACTCTTCAACAAAATGATTTACAACAAGAGAATCTTTTTCAAGAGTCACCATCTTTTAAACTCTCTGAAGATGAAATATTGTTTAACTTTGAACTTAATAAAAAACAAATTGAAAAAATTGATTTTGAAATGGGCTTTAAGCATTTTGGATTAGAAAAAGATGCTCAAGGAAAAAAAGTTTATGAGCTATCTTCTCGTATCGGATACCTTGGCGCTCAGTCGGCAATGACGTGGTCGATGCTTTGGTGTCATAGTGTAGAAAAGACTTCTGGAATGATTATTCCAGAAAGAGCTCAAGGAATTCGAATGGTATTAAATGAGATGATTCGAATAAAGAATCATCTTCTTAGTCTCATGAAAATGATAGAACCTTGTGGCTATTCTGACTTTGTAATGAATTTGGCCCTTTGGCATGAAAGGACATTGAAGCATATAAATGGCTTGCTTGAGAATAGAAATCCTCTTTATTATAATACGATTGGAGGGGTGAAGTTTGATATACCTATCGGTTGGGTTACGACTTGCTTAGAGTTTATTAATCAACTTGAAAAGGATTTCAGTGGAGAGTATATCTCGCTTACTAAAACGAGATTCTTTTATGACAGTATGAGTAGTTGTTCACTATCAAAAAGTGAAATAGCACAAGCCGGTATAACAGGACCGCTGCTGAGGTCTGTTGGCTATAATTTAGACTTTAGGAAAAAAGATCCTATATATTTTTATAAGGATATATCATTTGAAGTTCCTCTTGGATTAAAGGGGAGAGTTTATGATCGATTCTTAGTTCTATGCGAAGAAGTTCTTCAATCTATAAAAATTCTCTTTCAAGTTCTTGATAATTTACCTGCTGGTGAAATTAGCCTGCAGGAATCAAAGGTTAACTTAGAAGCAAATACGTTTGTCTCGGAAGGGTGGGAAGCAAGTAATGGAATTATTTTTGCTGGAGCGAGAGTGAGTGGAGATACAATCTCGAGGTTGAAAATTTCAAGTGCTTCTCAAAACACACTAAGAACTTTGAAACAAATCATGAATGATTCTGAATACGAGCACCTAAATCAAAGTTGGAGCTCGCTTTTAATAAATATGTCAGAGGTTGAACGCTAATGATAATTGATTTAAAAAAATACAAAGAACATAAATATATAAATGGTGTCTTTACTGTCATAAAGAAACTTTTTTTATCATTGAATCAACCATTATTGGCGGACTTATTTACCTCTGAGAAGACTCAGCCGGTTTATAGTCATTATCCTAAATACTTAATTAATCAATTAGACGGAGTGGACCTGTGCACAAATTGTTCTGTGTGTGTAGATGTCTGTCCTACTGATGCTATTGAAATTATTAATGAGAAAGGTGTTTTTGAAGGACCTATGGTAAAAGCCCCTTGGCAGTTCTTGTTAGATTTGGAAAAATGTGTAAAGTGCGGCTATTGTGTTGTTGATTGTCCGGAAAACGCACTGGGTAATGATCAAGAGTTTAATAGAACGAAACTTGAAGGAAAGATTGTCGACTTAAAAAAAATGACAGTTGAAAGTTTAAAAACAAAAGGAAAAGAATGAATAAGGCAATAATCAAAACTTTAACTCTAATAAGCTCGTACTTTGCTTTTCTCTTTTTTGGTTCAGAACTAATTGGTGAATTTGGATTCTTTGGAAATATTTTTGAAGGAAATACATTTTTAAAATTCTTAATCTATGCAGTAGTAATTACACATATTACAATTACTTCGATGAGCTTATCTTTTCATAGATACCATACACATAAAGGTGTTATCTTAAATCCTATCCTTGATCTTTTTATGCAATTAAATTTATGGCTTGTTGGTGGAATGTCAAAATTAGACTGGGTATCAGTTCATATTTATCACCATGCTCACTCAGACAAAGAGAAAGATCCTCATAGCCCTGTTCAAAAAGGTCTGCTACATGTGCTATTTCTTGGGGTTTGGGATTATGCTAAGGCGAGAACAAGTGCTCCAGTTTTAAAAATTAGAAAAACATTAAAAGCTAATAAACTTGAACTTTTTATGGCCAATAGAGCTCTACTTGGGCCAATTCTATTAACAGTTATAAATCTTTTTGTTTTTGGTCCACTATATGGGTCAATCATATCTCTTATAAATTTTTCTGTTTCTCCAATCTTTGCTGTTGGCGGAGTAAATGGATTTGCTCACTGGTGGGGCTATAGAAATCATAATTGTTCGGATAATAGTCGAAACTTAGGTTTTGTTCTTCCTCTTAATTTCCTTATTTGTGGAGAATTAGATCATAATAACCATCATGCTCACCCAAAGTCGTGTTCATTCAGACACAGATGGTTTGAGTTTGACTGGGGATACTTTTATATCAAACTTCTTAAAGGTTTTAGTATGGCAAAAGTAAAAAATGCTTATACAACTCAAAGCCTAAAACAAGAAATGAGTAAACATATTACAGAGCTTTTACAAAAAGACTTTCGTTTTAAAAAGAGAGCAGAAGAGATCGCTACTGAACTAAATACGAGTTATACTGAACTTATTGCTATGATTGACGATTATATTCAGGGTAAGAAAGTAAAAGTCACAGCAGATATGAAAGAGCTTATTAGTGAAGCTAAGCGTACTTTTTATGCAAACTATCGCCTTGGATTAAGATACGTTTAGAAGATTGATTCTCTATCGAGTGTTAAATCAATAGAAGATAATAAATCCATAAAATCTGGTCTTGAAATATTTTCTCCACCAAAAGATTCAATTATCGGAGTTACCATTTGCGTATCTATAAATGGAATTTTTTTCTCAATTAGAATGTTTAAAAGAGTGTAGAGAGCGAGCTTCGAAGCGTTTGCTTCTTCATAAAACATTGATTCTCCAGATATTAATTGACCAATACAAACACCATAAAGCCCACCCACAAGAGCCTCATCATTATAAACACCAATACAGTAGGCTTTTTTAGCATTAAACATTTCTGTATAGGCTTGAATAATATTGGAATAAATCCAAGTTCCACTTTCATGTTTTCTTTTTGCATGGGCACATTTTGTAATTATGCTCTCAAAGTCTTGATTGATCTTTATATTGAAATTTGTTTTATTAACAAACTTTTTTAAAGATTGAGAAAACTTAATATTAGAGGTTTTAATTATCCCTCTTGGGTTTGGTGCAAACCAAGTCAGAGGGTAGTCTTCATCAACCGGCCAAGGAAAGATACCACTTGTATAAGCATTTATTAGAGTCTCAACTTGTAGGTTACCACCTACAGCAAGTAAGCCATCTTCAGCAGCTAATTGAACACTTGGGAACTCGACTTTCACTTATTCATAACCTCGATAATTTTTTGAGAAATTAATGCCGCACTTTGAACTGTCGTATCTGGTTCGATTGTATTTTTATTTTTGTGCGTACTCGATACAAAAGGAGCAACTTCAACAAGATCACCAGCTGTAACAGAGCAACAGGTTGATATTTCTTCAATGATTTGAATACATGTCTTTGGGTCAAGCCCACCGTGCTCAGGTGTTCCCGTAGAGCTAGCATAAGACGAATCAAGCGCATCGATATCAAAGCTAATATAAACTTCTTCTATGTTTTGAGATCTTAAATAATTAATTGTCTTTTGAATAACTCCATCAGTTCCTAGAGAATCAAAGTCACTTGGCCAAAATTGTTGCACTCCAAGTTTTTTCTCCCAGTAATCTTTTGGCTGCCCACTAGATCGAATTCCATACTGAAGAAGGTGAGAGGGTTTTTCTAAAAGTTCAATCATATGGTATGCCCAAGAGGCAAAACATATATCGATACCAAGTCTTTTAGGCATTAAATCAGTATGAGCATCAAAATGAATTACCGCAGCCTTTACACCCTTCTGCTTTTTTACCTCAAGCCAAGACTTTACAAGTGGATAACTCACAGAATGGTCTCCACCTAATGTAAAAAGCTTTTTATCATTTAAAAATAAATCTTTACTTAAACTTTGAGCAATACTCAATGGACTTACAGGTAAGTCTAAACCATCATATAAAGCTTCCTGACAGGATTTAATTGTTTCAGTATTTAAATATTTATCGTGAAGTAGGTGAGGGATAACACGTATATCACCGATATCTAAAATATCTTCGCAATTAAAATTTTTAATCAAGTTTTCTCTTATAAATAAAGGGCCCCAGTTAGCACCCCTTTGTATTCCGCCACCAGTATCAAAACATAGTCCAAGAAGAATTGTTTTTTTCGTTTGATCAGTCTTCTCTAAACTATCTTTCCATTTCGCCTCAACCTCTTCACTGTCAATTGTATTATAAAGAGCAAAGTGCAGAGCTTGTTTATTTTCTTGTGCAGTATGAACAGTAAAAACTCCATTTCCAGGAGGGCACAAAAAATCATTCAAATTTTTCATTAGATAAAATTTCCTTCAATAATTTTGGACTTTAAAGTAATGCTGTAATAATCCTTCGTGAAGTCCTCAACACTATTTTTATTATAGTAACCTACAAACTCATTTATAATATGAAATTCAAAGTTGATAATGTCTCTGTTAAGTTGACTGTGAGATCCAGCGATATGTGAAGTCTTATTAATATTCTTTAAAGAGCTTAGATAGCCTGGAGTATAAGGTTCCTGGGTAAATGTATCAATATAAGCAAAGGCCTCTGGCTTGTTAGTCAGGAACGTGTAAAGTTGATCTTCATCAAGAAGGCCACCTCTTGCAGCATTAACAAGTAGTACGTCTTCTCTTAAATAAGAGAAGAGCTCTTTAGAAAAGAAATTTTCATTTTGCTTATTTAAACTTTGAGCAAAGATAACTATATTTTGTCCCTCTAGGGTTTTTGCTTCAAAATTTTCTAGCTTTTGAGATTTGAAAAACTGTTCCTCTTTATAAGGATCAACAACTTGAATTCTGCGACATAAGTGCCCAAGTGTTTGAACGAGAATATTCCCAACACTTCCTTGGCCAAAAATAAGAATCGATTGGTCTCTTAGAAGTTTTCTATCCCAGCTTCTGTCTTGCGACCAATGTAGCTGGCTAGGAATTGAAACAAAGCGCTGAAAAATACATCCAAGAATATATTCTGCAACGGGATGAGATCGAATAGGATTTCCAAGTACGATTGGGAAATCAATTGTTTCTAAAAAATCTACTTCAAAATTTTCGTAACCAGAGTTTGGGTGAACAATTAATACCGTGTTCTCCAATAGGGTTGGCGGAATATCTGTAGGCTTGGTGTGAGTATTCGTAATTAGAATGAGAGGTTCATCCTTTTGAATTTCAGCAATTGAACTAACGTATTTAACACCCTCTATACTTTCAAGTTTGCTTTTCTCTTTCGTAAAAAAGGCAGCATCTTGATAAGATGACGCGTTCAGTCTGTAGATTTGTATACTCATGCTTAATTTTAGTAGAAAATAGACTTGGAGACTAGCGAAAAGAGCAATTTCAATGTAGTATGCAGCCATGATAACGATAAAATCTGATAGAGAAATTGAAATAATGAAAGAGTCTTGCCAACTTGCAGCAAAGACTTTGAACTATATTGAGGACAAGCTTAAAGTTGGTATGAGTACCGATGAAGTAAATAAGTTGTGTCATGACTTTATAATTGAGAACGAAGCTTATCCTTCTCCACTAAACTACCACGGTTTTCCAAAGTCGGTTTGTACTTCACTTAATGAAGTAATTTGTCATGGAATCCCAAGTAAAAAAGATATTTTAAAAGACGGTGATATTCTAAATATTGATGTAACGACGTATTTTAAAAACTTTCACGGTGATACAAACAGAACTTTCTATATTGGTAATGTAAAGCCAGAGGTAAAAAAACTGGTACAAGTTACTTACGAATGCATGATGGAAGGAATCAAAGTTTGTAAGCCAGGGGCGAGGCTTGGTGATGTTGGAGCAGTGATTCAAAAGATTGCTGAAAGCAGTGGCTACTCAGTTGTAAGAGAGTACTGTGGACATGGAATCGGAAGAGAATTTCATGAAGAGCCTCAGGTTCTGCATTACGGAACTAAAGGTGCTGGTGTCGAGCTTAAAGCCGGGATGACTTTTACTATAGAGCCAATGATAAATATGGGATCACGTCACTGTAAATTATTAAAAGATGACTGGACCGTAATAACAAAAGACAAAAAAGTTTCAGCGCAATTTGAGCATACTATTTTAATCACTCAAACAGGTTATGAAATTTTAACATTGGATCCAGATGGAAAACAAGAACCTACTATCTAATCTTCATATTGATATTGATTCAAATGAAAGAATAATAAGTTTTAAACATAACTTTGATGGAAAATTAAAAGAAATTTTTGATTCGTTCAATACTCTTTATTCGAAATTTTCATTGCATGATTTTTTAAAGCTAAAATCAAATGGAAATTTTATTACAGATATTGCTCTTGGATTAAGTAGAAAAAAAATTTACGAATTTCGTCAAGATCAACAAAATTGTATTCAAACAGAAAATCAAAGTCCTCTTTTATGTCGATGCTTAAATAAAACGGTGTCAGATATAGAGCAGGCTTATCATGAATACAAAGGTGATAAAAAGAAGCTTTTACTTGAAACTCATATTTGTGGAATTTGTTCACACTGTAATGTTCAGTTTAACGATCTTTATAAAGAGCTAGAGGCCAGAAAATCCTATGTTAATGGAGAGCCTGCCCAGGTATGGATATCAAAAGTAGAGAAACTAATAGAGGAGTTTTACTACGTTTGCCCTCCTGAATTTTCAAATCTAAAGTTTGAAGTTCTAAGTATGAATTCATTTAACTTAAAAATTAGATGTATCCGTGGTGAGAGCGATTTAAAACGTATGGAAATCCAAAAGACATTAGAGAATTACTTATTGTCAGAAATAAAACTGGATCTAAAACTAAGCGTGGTTGTTTAACACTTAGGAGAGCCTGGAAGTTTTTGAATCTTATCAAAGAAAGCTTTCTTATTCTTGATTGTATCAATTGTTTTTTCAAGACCAATTTCAGAAAGTAAAAACTGAGCATTCTCATAAAAGGATACTATCTCAGGTAGTCTTTTTTTAAGACAATTAATATCTGAATATTGAGCCTGCAAGCGAGTGAGAAAGTTGATTAAAATTGTGAAGGACTTTCCTTTAATTTCACTTATTGAAAAATTATCGGTGCTTTTTTTCATAAGGTTTTTATTTGAGTAACTCGTTTTAAAGATAGGTTTTTTACTAGTGAGAATTTCTCTCAAAATGGCCATTGATGTGAAACGTTGTGCACAAACTTTCTTTTGAAGCTTAGGACTCATTTTTGCTGATTCGTTCAACTGTAGAAGTAGTGAGATCATCTCTTGGTTTAGTTTATAGTAAGCACCACCAATCTTATTCTTATGAATATAAACTTCCTCGGCTCCAAGGCAGACAAGGTGAGGTCTAGATGCAGCATATGACTGGATGCATAGTAGTAAAAATAATGATATAAAAAGTTTCATAATTTTATTATAGTCTAATAGGTAAAATAAAACTAGTGGAGTAGATGCAGTGAAAGATATGGCCCTGACAGATCATTTAGAAGAGCTTAGAAGTAGGCTAATTAGAGTTGCAATAATTTTAATTGTTTCGTTTATGGCTTGTTATGGATTCGGAGAGCAGCTTCAAGAGATCTTACTCCTACCACTTCGAGATGCACTTGGTGTAGAGGGGAAAGTTGTTTTTCTAGGACTTCTAGATAAAGTACTTTCGCAATTTCAACTTGCATTTTGGAGCTCTATTATAGTTTCATCACCACTTTGGTTTAGAGAGGCATGGCTTTTTATTAGGCCTGGTCTTTATGATAAAGAGGCAAAGGTAATTCGTCCTTTCGTATTTGTGGGATTTATTCTTTTTTGTCTTGGAGTTTGTTTCGGATACTTTATTGTCTTCCCAAATACATTCTCTATTATGATGGAGTTTGGAGTAGGTGACGTTGAGGCAACAATTAGTTTACGTGACTATATTGTTCTTTCGCTAAAGGTACTGGTTTTTCTTGGAGTACTTTTTCAACTTCCAAATATTATGCTTATTCTGGGCTTTATGGGTCTTGTTGATAAAAAATCACTATCTAGTTATAGAAGATATGTAATCGCAGCTTTTGCCGTTCTTTCTGCAATCCTAACACCTCCAGATGTGATTACTCAGCTTGCTCTACTAATTCCACTGATTACTCTTTATGAGATTGGACTTTGGTCTGTAGCTTTAATCGTTGAGCCTTTTAAGAAAAAACAAGACCTTATGGAAGTTGATTAAAAGACTTTTTCTTTAAGCCATCAATACAATAAAACCAATGATTTAAATAGCTTAGCTGTCTTAACTTCTCTCTCAGAAACACCGATAAGTAATTGAGGTGTACTATGATAATTGATATCACAAATGTAGATTACAAAATTCCAAATGGAGATACCGTTTATGAAGATTTAAATTTTCATTTAAGTCTAGGTGAGTTTATTGGAGTTCTTGGAAAAAATGGAGCAGGAAAAACGACTCTGTTGGATCTGCTTATGGGCTATCGACCAATCACTAAAGGTAAAATTGAAGTTCTTGGAGAAGATCCTATGGGTCTGTCTCGACGTAAGAAAAAAGATATCTTTGTACTCTCTCATGATATTAAAATTCAAAGTTCTCACAGTATTGAAAACTACTTAGAATTCACAAGATTTTTTTATGATAATTACGATAGAGTAAAAGAAAAAGAGTTATTAGAATATTTCTCACTGGAGCCAAAAGCAAAGATGGGATCTCTATCTACAGGCCAAAAAGTTAAGGCCCAAATTGTTGCGGCCATCTCTGCGAGACCGAAACTTTTTTTAATGGATGAAGTAACAGCAGTCTTAGATCCAGAATCTAGAAAACAGTTTTTTGTTCTATTAAAAAAACTGCATAAAGAACAATCTTGTAGCCTCGTTATGGCCACAAATATAGCAGAAGACTTAAATGGGGTAGTTGATAAGGTTCTTTTTATAGACCACAAGCATGCCAATGTTCATGAAGTGTGCGAAATTGAACATCTCTTTAATTTAAATGTGGAGGCTGCTTAATGAAAGCCTTTATTCATTTATTTCTATCTAATTTAAAATATAATAAAATTGAGCTTGGAATCTCTTATTCCATAACAGCAGTTGTTTTGATTTTATTTAATATTTTTCGTAATCCAAAAAACTCAGAAGCCGATTTTTTATTCTCAATCGCTTTCTATGCAATGTTGTATGCGTTCTACACAAATAGAAGGAAATTTAATTTAAAGTATTTATTAAGTCTTCCTCTATCGAAGTCTCAGCTTATTATGACTAAGGTTACATCAGATTTTGTCTACTTTGTGCCTTCAATTGTATTGGCTTTTTCAGGAGTAATGTTCTCTAAGCAACAGTTCTCAGCAATACCACTTTTATTTATTTTGCTTCAAATTATTACATTTGTAGCATTTATAATCTTTGATAGCGATGTTGAGCAGCCTAGGCTTGAAAATGCTAAGTCTAGTTTTATGAATAGACTCATTTATGTTCGAAAGGGAATGGACTTAGTTTTCTTTGGCGTTTTTATTTTATACTTTGCTCTGGCTGTAAATATGACTCCATTAGATATGGCCATAAAACAGTATTTGATTATTATCATTTTATTTTTAGCTCTTGGCTTCAAGTTTAGAAGGACATTAAATCTTCTAAAAGATGAATCTCTTTCTTATTTTATTCCAAGACGTGATATGTGGATTATTGGGAAGAAAGTAATGGTGTTTGGAACATTTGGAGCTTTATTCATGCTCTCTGGAGCCACTCTACCTTCCAAATATGGAAAATCAAAAATCTACTCTCTCATTGAAAATAATAAAGTTGAAGAGTTTAAAAAAATTATATCTAAAATAGATAAAGATGAAAGATCAGAAAAAGGATTTACTCCCGTTTCTGCAGCTCTAATGTCTGGGAAGCTGGACTTATTAAAGCTATTATTGCAACAAGACTTTGAATTAAATAAGGCAACAGTGAAATTTGAAAGTAAAGAGTCTTACAGACCTGTACATCTTGCAGCAAGTAGTGGGAATACAGAAACTCTTGATTTTATAATTGGGAAAAATCTTAAAGGTCTGGATAGACAGACAACTAAGTATAAATACACTCCTCTTCATATTGCTTCAATAGATTGTAATCCAAACATTACTGATTATCTGATTTCTAAAAAGGCAAATTTGAATTTAAAAGACTCAGAAGGAAACACTGCTCTTACTTATGCAGCAATGAAAAGGTGTTTCTCTTCTATGGCCCTTCTTCTTGAAGCAGGAGCGAATCCTCTAATTAAAAATGCTGAAGATAAAATAGCTTCTAGTTATGTTAAAGGATCTTCAAAGTATCTACTTGAAAGAAAAGAGAGACTTATAAACTCTCAAGTTAGTAGAGGTCTTGCATCAGAGAAAAAGTAATTACTTTTGAAGAGCGAGTAAAACTTCTCGAGCAACCTTTGAGGCAAAAGCTGAAGAATTCCCAGTTGCATCAATCATTGGAGCAAGTTCAACAATATCAGCTCCCACAAGATTTTTCTCTTTTAGAACTTTAATCAATTTTATAAATGAATGAAAATTCTCTCCACCAGCTTCTGGTGTTCCTGTTCCAGGCATAAAGGCCGGATCAAAAAAGTCTAAGTCTAGTGTTAGATAAATTGGGCGAGTACTATTGATAGCTTCAACTCTTTCAATAAAAGCTTCTAAGCTTTTTGCAAGAGTATCTTTCTCTTTCATAAACTCAAACTCTTCTTTGGTTCCTGAGCGAATACCGTATTGAATAAGAGTGTTCTTTTCAGTGAAGTGATCATAGACTCTTCTCATTATTGAGGCATGAGAAAATTTCTCCTCTAAGTAGCCATCTCTAAAATCAGCATGTGCATCTAGATGTATAAGACAAAGATCATCATAGTTATCTAAGGCCAATCGAATAGGGCCATATGATATTGAATGTTCACCACCAAGAACTAAGAATTTAATATTGTCTTTTTTTAAATCAAGGTCTTGAGTCATTCCATGAAAGTAGTCATTTGTAAGCTTCCACTTACTTGGATAGATGGGAAGATTTCCACAGTCAATAATAGAAAACTCCTCTATATCTAAATCTTGGTAAGGAGAGTAGGTTTCAAGCCCAAAAGAAGCATCTCGAAGTGCATCTGGTCCAAAGCGTGCACCTGGACGAAAAGAAGTCGTCCCATCAAAACAAAAACCCATGATATGAGTAGAGTTTTTATAAATTGCTTCGCTATACCTTGTTCCAATAAAAGGCTTACTCATCTCCATATTGGCTAAAACCTTTATACTTTGATCTTTCATATAAGTCCTATAGTCCGATTTTCTTTTTATGGAAATTACTAATTAAAAATGCACCTCTATGCCAGTCTAGATTATACCATTTTAAGTCTCTTTCAATTTTTTGCATCTCATATCTTTTTTCTGGATTTATATTTGTTCCCATATATTTTTTTGAAGAAAAACCAAATGTCCAAAAGACACCGGGGTAAATACTCATAGGTGCAGTAAAGGATTGAACAAAGGGAAAAGAAGATCTCATATTAGTGTAGATGCTTTTAATATCCCATTCATCTAGGAAAGGATTTTCAGTTTGATTCATCATAATACCCTCATCAGTTAGGGCGTTATAAACGTCAGTGTAAAACTCACTTGTAAAAAGACCTGAAGCAAAGTCTTCGGGATCAGTTGAATCTATAATTATAATATCGTATTCATTTTTTTTAGACTTAATAAAAGCAAATCCATCTTGGGCAAGTATATTTACTCTTTTATCATTTAAAGCACTTGTGCATTCTGGAAAAAACTCTTTTGATACCTCGATTACTCTCTCGTCTATTTCGACAAGATCAATCTGCTTGATACTTTCGTGCTTTGCGAATTCCCTAACAACACCGCCATCACCACCGCCAATAATTAAAACCTTTTCACATTTTCTAGAAACGGCGTAGGGAATATGGGCCATAACTTCGTGATAAACAAATTCATCTAGATTACTAACCATTGTTTTTCCATCAAGTAACAGAAGCTTACCCACGGCATCAGTTTCAAGGACATCAATCTTTTGATACTTAGATTGTTCTGAATGAAGTACTTTTTTTACCTTCCAACCCATTGAAAATGTTTCGTGAAATGAGCGCTCATAAAACCAACCATCTTTTAGCATTGCATTATCCTTTCAAGTTTTTAATCTCTATTTATCGTGGTAGATTTTAGTATAAATAAAAGTTAAAGGAAAGAATATGTATATCGTAACAGGTGCTGCAGGGTTTATTGGAAGTTGTATTATTAAGAGTCTAAATGACAAAGGTATAACGGATATTATTTGTATTGATCGTCTTGAGGATGATGATAAGTGGCTTAATCTTCGTGGTTTGTATTACTCTGAATACATACACGCTGATGAGTTTATCCAAAGCGACGTTTTGTACTCTGTATTTGAAGAGTGTGAAATTAAAGCCGTATACCATATGGGAGCTTGCTCATCTACAACAGAGAGAGATGTTGATTATTTAATGTATAATAATGTGGACTATACAAAGATCATTTTTAGTATGTGTACTGAATATAATGTGCCACTTGTTTACGCTTCAAGTGCTGCAACTTATGGTGCAGGTGAAAATGGTTATAATGATTCTCATGATTCAGTTGATAAGTTAATGCCATTAAATGCTTATGGTTATTCAAAACAATTAGTTGATGAATGGGCATTAAAACAAAACGATACTCCTCCGAAGTGGTATGGTGTGAAGTTTTTTAATGTTTACGGGCCAAATGAATATCATAAAGGAAATATGAAATCAGTTGTTGCTCAGGCATTTAATCAAATCAATGATACTGGAAAAATGAAGCTCTTTAAGTCTTATAAAGACAAGTATGCTGATGGCGGACAATTAAGAGACTTTGTTTATGTTAAAGATTGTGTAAATGCTATGCTTGCACTTACGCATGAAGATCATTCGGGTAAGAATGGAATTATAAATCTTGGAACAGGTGTGGCCAGAAGTTTTAAAGATCTCGTTTCTGCTAGCTTTAAAGCTATGGGAAAAGAAGAGAATATCGAATTTATCGAAATGCCAGAAGCTCTAAGGGATCAGTATCAATATTATACAGAGGCAAAGACAGATAAGTTACTAAACATCTTCCCTGACTTTAAATTTCATTCTCTAGAAGAGGGAGTTGAGGATTATGTTAAGAATCATCTCGCTTGTGATGATCAAAGATTAAACTCTAGGAGATAATATGTTTAAGGGTGGATTTGATGAAGCTGTAAAGATGCTTCAAATTCTTGGTGCCGATGAGGCCACTAACTTAATTGAAAAAATTCGCAAACAAGATCCTTTAATGGCACAGATGCTTGAAGATAGTTTGATTACTATTGAGGATTTACAATACTGCTCTTCTGCTCAACTTGTGGGGCTTCTTCGTGATGTGAATCTAGAAGAATTTGGTCTTGCTCTTAGAACTGTTGATTCAGAAATCGTTGAAAAGCTTATGTCTATGGTTTCAACTGGAATTAAACTCGATATAGAAGATGGACTTAAAGGAAAACCTAGAAAAGTTTCAGAGGTTACTGAAGCCCAAGAGAAGATAACTAAAATAATGCAAGAAAAAGTAAATGCTGGAACATTAGTGCTCTCTAAAGAGGGAGATGAGTATGTCTAAACTGAAGACAGTGTTACTTGCATTGGCTTGTGTTTCAACTAATACTCTTGCCCACAAAAAAACTAAGTTTGACTATAAGCTTGTTAAAAACAATGCGTTTATAGCTATAAGCAATATCGTATCAAAAGCTCACCCTGAGTTTCATCCAAAAAGTTCAGATGATTTAGATATACTAAGAATTGAGAAAAATGGCATAATTGATTTTCTATATACTTCTAAAAATGGCAAATTTAGAGGCAATGTCTTTTGTAGCCTGTCTGAGCTGATCCTTTATAAAAAAGATATCTCTGTTTATAGAAATGTATGCTTTAGGGCTAATATTCATAAATTTGATTCAAAAGCGATCAATTATATTGGAAACCAAGTCGGAATCTACTAAATTCAGCTAAATATACCTTAAGGTGCCATTAGGCCCTGGCCAAATTGTCCTTTCGTCAAAGTGCACCACGCGTTATATTCTCTTTTTTTAAGCTAAGTTGTTGAAAAAGCACAAATTCATTTTTGGCACGGACCTTGCTTTATATCTGGGTGTAAGCGGCTAGGATGGCTGATACGGGTAAATGGCAAGATGCCAAAACAAGTTAAGAAATGATGGAAGAAAGGGTTTCGAAAAAGGATTATTCGAAATTGAATTAAGGAAGATTCAAAAAAAAGACTTTCAAGAAAAAACGTTCAACAGGTTAAATCAAGGAGTTTAGGATGAACAATTTAAACCAACAAATAAACTGAATCTTATCGCAATTTTTGGTTTATTGATTTTGCCTATTGTAAGTGTAATAAATTACTCTGGTAACAAAAAAGTCTTGAATGAAACCTTAGATTATATTTATTACCCAGATTATTCAAAGGAATATAATTTGAATGAAAAATTAGAAACGCCACTTCCGATGAACCGTTTTCGCCCAAACTTAGTATTTACAGGCGGATTTCCACATCAAGAAGATGAATTGAAAGTATTTTCTATTAATAAAGCTGAATTATTAGGCGTAAAACCTTGTGCAAGATGCGGCATTACAACCACCAATCAAGCGACGGCAGAAGTTGGAATTGAACCTTTAAAAACTTTGGTTTCTTATCGAAGAATTAATAGAAAAATACTTTTTGGACAAAATGTTATTCCACAAAATGTTGGAGAGGTTTTGGAAGTTGGGGAGGAATTGAAAATTAAAAATGGATAATTGAAAATTAATCGAGTAGGAGAAAAGGGAGAAGTTTACCTTCTACCTTTTCGTCCTCTCACACCACCAAGCGTACTCTCGTACTTGGCGGTTTCTTTAAGTGTGTAACAAGGAGTAGTTTTGCGTAAGACTGTATAGACCAATACGCTCGAACCATTTGTTATTCATACCCTCGTGGCTTGCAGGAGTTAGTGCTTTTCGCCACCAACCTTTACGGCTTGCTGCCGTTGTCCATGCTCGTTTCTTCGGTATTCCTAAACGATGTAAAAATCGCATCATTCCTATTGGTCGTTTGCATTGTTTTAGCCGATAGCATCGTAGTCGGCGTTGTAGCCAACTTTCTATCTTTATCAACTTGCTTTTCATCTTCGCTTTCCGAAAGTAATGTAACCAACCTCGTAATAGTAGATTCAGTTCTTTTATTACTTGTTCCAGACTTCTTCCTCTATTTCGCTTCGTTACGTTTCGTATCTTGTCTTTTAGTCGTTTTTCGCTTTCTATACTTAGGTAAATTGAACCATCTTTATTAAACCTGTGACCCAAATAGTTTAAGTCTAAGGGGAAACATATACGGCTCTTTTCTCTGTTTACCTTGAGTTTCATGCGATTTTCAATAAAGCTTGTGATACTTTCATTTACTCGTTTTGCGGAGGTATGACTGCCGACTAATATTATAATGTCGTCTGCGTAACGGACGTATTTATGTCCTCGTTCGGAGAGTTCTTTGTCTAATTCATCTAATACTATATTCGATAATAATGGTGAGAGTGGACTTCCTTGCGGTGTCCCCTTTATCCGTTGGCTCACCATGCCATTTTCCAATATTCCTACCTTCAAATAGCCATGTATCAGTTTTAATAAACGTTTATCTCCTATTCGACGGCTCAAACGGTTTAATAGTCTATTGTGATTCACTTCATCAAAGAACTTCGATAAATCTATGTCTATTACGTAATGATTTTCTTGACTTATGTAATGACTTAATTGTGCTATCGCTTGCGATGCACTTCTACCCTTTCTGAATCCATAACTTGTCGGACTAAAGTCTTTGTCGTATAGCTTCTCCAAGATTTGGTGTATCGCTTGTTGTACTAAGCGGTCTTTTACCGTTGGTATTCCTAATTGGCGATAGCCGCCTTTTGGCTTCGCTATCTTTACGCCTCTTATTTGTCCAACTTTGTACGTTCCATTTAGTAAGTCTTTTTGTAAGTGCTTCCAATTATTCTTAAACCACTCTCCTAAGGCTTCCGTTGTCATTCCATCTACTCCCGCACCTCCTTTGTTCGATTTTACTCGTTTCAGAGCTTGCTCCAAATTGCTTAAGGAGATAACCTCTTCCATCAAATTGGATGTCAAAGCTATTTCTTTTGCTCGACCTGTCTCATACTCGTCCACCAATCTTCTTTGAGCATAGCTTACCGCTGAACCCTCCAATATTGGTACGATACCTGTCCATTCTTCTCCTTCATGAAGATACCTCTGTCCAACTTTTCCTCGTTTTTCGGATGTTTGCATATTTAACACTCTTAAAAAAAAAATTCTTTGTACTTAAAGATTCAGTCCTTTCCCTTTCTGTATATTGTCCGTTGGTACGGTATCTCAGTTGCCACAATTTACAGACTTAAAGGGTACTATGACCTCGGCTGACTTCTTAATCACTCTCATAATTAAGATCTCCCACAGTAAGATAATTTACTTCCCGTCTATTCTGCTAAGTTTACACAATATAATTCCGTTGAGTGTTTTGGACTTCTTCGTTCATTGCCGAATTATCCTTATATTATGCCTTGTACTTAGTTTCTGTTCGTCAGAACTCGACTTTTGCTGTAAGACTTCCTTCAGATTTTCCCTCACGAGAAACACCCTTGTCTTTGGCTAACAATTCCCCACTCAAAGGGCTTGTTCAGGACTTTAACCTTATAGTAATTTACCATGTATGGCACACAAAAAAGGCAGCATTTGAAAAAATGCTGCCTTTTTTAATTTGGAAAATCTCTATTAAAACCGAAAATTAAATAAATTTACATTTTCAAAGTGATAACTTACTGTTATTCAATATGTTTTTTCACTTTTACTGTCACTTTAATTTTCACTTATTCCTTATCTTTTTAAGAATAATGGATTTTTTTAGAAAATAATTCCTAACTCCTCAATAAATCGAAGTGAACGACTCATTTATCGAGCTTCTGTCAGCTTCGTTAATAACCAATTGCGTTCGGCAATCGGCTGACAATCTTTAATCTGAAGGTGAAGTTTTTCAGCAGATGCTTTGCTTTCATAAGGAATTTTAATGATTCTTTGCAAAAACTTAATCGCATTCATATACATTTTTTGATAACTTTTTGAAATAGATTTATTTCGACGTAGAAAGATTCTGAAACTATCAATCAAGGCATCTAAAGCATCATATTCATCTAATTCGTAATAAGTTTTTACTAATAACCAACGACCTTGAAGTCCATCAAAAACATCTCGATAAGTCATATCTCGAAGCAAAGTAATGACTTGATTATATTCTTTTTTATGGAAATTGAGAATTGCTAAATTCGTCAAAAGCTCGCTGCTTGCATTGCCACTGGTTATCGCTCCGGCGATTTCCAGTGTGGTGATTCAAGACTTAGGTTTTGAAAGTGGTTTTGGTACAGCGGCGGCCGGTGAATGTAAATCACGTAAGCTTCCAGGTGTAAGCCAAACACTAGCTAAGCAGCTGACTAAGGTGCAGGAATATATCCAGCCACCAGAAGATTCCGGTGCTAAGCCAGACTTGAATGCCGCGATTGCTGAGCTGCGTAAGATTGAAAAGAAGAAAGACAAGTTCAATA
>CAKZJW010000104.1 GCA_937120495.1 uncultured Oligoflexia bacterium | reverse complement strand
TCACTACAGTGCGTGGAGAAAGATCTCCTTAGGTTCATGGAAGGTTGTTGGTGATTCTCAAGTTTATTGTGATATGAATTTGAGTGTAAAGGAAGTTCTTCCTTATCTTGAAAAGCTCAATAAAGAAAATAATTCAAAGGTTACTATTACTCATTTTCTTGGTAAAGTTATGGGCAAAGTTTTAAAAGAAATTCCTGAATTAAATCGAGTAGTCACTCGAAATCGAATTTTTCAAAGGGAAGATTCTGATATTTTTTTTCATATTGCCTATGAAAAAACTGAACTCTCTGGCCATGTAATTAGAGGAATTGATAACAAAGAACTAGATGAAATTGAAAATGAACTTAGAATCAATGTCAAAAATATTAGAGAGGATAATGATGAATCCTTCAAAAAAATTAAGCGAACTTGGGATTTTATTCCCAATTCTTTTGTAAAGGTCGTTTTAAACCTTTTAGGCTTTATAAGTTATGGCCTAAATATCAATATTAAAGCTCTAAATATCCCACAAGATGCCTTTGGCAGTATGATGATAACTAATATAGGGTCTCTTGGCTTCGAACAAGCATTTGTCCCCCTACCCGGTTACACACATGTTCCAATAATTTTTGCCCTAGGGAAGATTCAGTGGAAGCCTGTATGTAATGAAAATGGTGTTGTTTATTCTGAAAAAAGAATTAGCTTATGTGTGACTTTTGATCACAGAATAATTGATGGTGCTCGAGGGGCTAAAGTTTATGAAAGGCTTAAATACTATTTTAATAACCCAGAGAAAATTTAAACAAAAAAAGCCCAGAGTTTCCCCTGGGCTAATTAATCTTTCGATTAAAATATTTCTAACATCCTATTAGAACTTGTAAGTCATTGCTACGCGAGACATAAGTGAGTCTGTTCTGATATTACCGTTATCATCACCAGCTGCACCATCACCATTAGAATCATTTCCAATTAGACCATCGATTCCAAAGTCACCAAATGCTAAAGTTGCACCTAATTTTACATCAACTGAATCATCTAATGTTTTCTTGTTATCATCTTCATCTTCATGAGTACCAATTAAGTTGTTTGAAACTGATCCACGAAGAGCTAACCACTCTTTAACAGCTGCTTCAAAACCTAAAGTTGCAGTGATTCTTTCTGTTTTATTATCAGATCCCTCTATAAAACCTTGGTTTTTGTTTTCTTCTTGGTAGTACTCAGCTTTTGTAAATAGAGTAAAGACATCATTGATTTTCTCAATTTTTCCCCAACCAAGCTTAATTTTTTGAATATCCCAGTCGTCTTTTTCAAATCCACTACCTGCAAGATCAAGACTTTTTTCTTCAACACCTTGCTGTTGATATTCAACATAAGCTTTTGAATCAGATGTCAGGCTTCTTACGTATCCTAATTGAACACCAATCTTACCTTTAAACTCATAGTCTTGTCCGCCTAAAGCTCCTGTTGCAGCAGCTGAAGTAAACGTCATATTAGTTAACTTCATTTGATTTTTTGCACCGATATTTGCGTAAAATGCATTATCACCTTGGAAAGCACCTAAACCAACAACGATTCCCTCTTTTTTGATTTCATCAAACTTCATACCGCTATTTGCTGAGTTATCATAACCTTGCTCATTATTAGCTTTTGCATATGAAATCTTTGCTCCCCATTTTAAAGAACTTCCACCACCAACAAAAAGATCAAGTGTGTTTTCATTTTGAACAGCTTTTGCAAAATCTCCAAACTCAGTTGCAGTGATTGCACCTAAGTTTTCTAAACCTTTCCAAGTTGCAATTCTTAATCTTGAAGCTGTGTTTGAATCTGCACCAAAGTACATTCCATAGATCATATCTCCACTTTTCTTAAAGATACCACCTTGAGACTTTGGAGATTTCTCATCATTTAAAAGTTGAGAAGAATTTCCCCACTCAAATGTAGCAAAGTCATTATGGTTATGAATTTCAGCAGCATTTAAGAACATGTTTCTGCTGTCAGATACATTCCACGATCCATACTGATCTTCACCTAAAGCTTCTAGTCTCGCGATTGAAGCAAATGCTGCTCCCGAGATTACAGTTGTGGCCATTGCTAGCCCGATATATTTTTTCATTTTATTCTCCTGTTTATTAATTAAGCTAAAGCTCTAATTAGAATCTGTAAGTTGCAGATACTCTTGATAATAATGAATCTGTTCTTAATGTACCATTACCAGTTGCTGTATTGTCACCAGTTGTTGTTCCATCAGTATTTCCGATCATACCGTCAAGTTGAAAGTCACCCCAGATAAATGAAGCTCCAGCTGCTACAACAGTTGAATCTGAACCTGTTGTTTTATCTCCAGCATCGTTTTCCTCTTCATTAAGAAGATTTGTTCCAACACTTGCTCTAAGAGTTAACCACTCTTTAGCCATAACTTCGATTCCCATTGAAGCTGCAACACTCATCGTTTTATAGTCACTGTTTGACCCATATCCATGACCTTCACCATCAACTGTTGAATAAGCAACAGAATAATTAAAAGTTGCAGAGTCATTTAATTTTTTAACTTTACCCCAACCAAGAGAGATTGATGTTTGTTTCCAATCTTCAGTTGAACCTTCTGATTGCTCAGCTTCGAAAGCTGCATATCTTGCGAAAACTGTCCCACCGCTAATATTATGGCTTGCACCAACGTCATATGAAGATTTCATTTTGAAATCAACAAAACCATCAACTTCAGCTGTATCAGCTAAACTAGTTTTTAAAAATACTTCTGTATCTCCAGATATAACACCTACACTTGCTCTTAAAGAATCAACTTTTACTTCATCTTCATCAGCAGATCCACCAAAGTCATCTTGCTCATTCTTATTACTTTGGTAAGAAAGGTTTGCTCCCCATTGAACACCAGCATCACCAGCTACAAATAGATCCCATACATTTTCATCTTCAACAGCATCTTGAATTGCAGCTGTAGTTGAAGTAGCTCTCTTTAATGATTGAGAAGTTGAATTCTCATGACCAAAAAATACACCGTATACCATGTTACCTTGAGCTTTTAAAAATCCACCTTCTGCATTTGGCGTTCCAGCTGCATCTGAATCTGAAGTTGTATCACCAGCTTCAAAAGTAACCATGTCTTTAAAATAGTTTGCTTGTGCTGGATTTAAAAAGATATTTCTATTATCCATTAAATACTGTGAACCATTTGATCCCTCACCTAAAGCTTCAAGTCTTGCCTTTGATGCTAAAGCTGATCCAGAGATCACTGCTAGCCCAAGAGCTAATGTTAATTGTTTTTTCATAACTTCTCCTTAGTAATCACGACTAAATTCATGACCACATTCTATTATCGTTACTGTTGTTAAACATTTTCGTATTATTAAAATTAGAATTAAAAAGAGAGAGTAAGTCAAATAACATAAGTTAAATTTTAATAAAGAAATTATTAATTTAAATTTGTTTTGCCCCTACAGAAAAGCCTGTGGATAACTAATTCACTTAAACCTAATCATACAGGGCCAAAAGCTTCTTTTACTTTTTCCTCTTTCAAAATAAAACGAGAATGACATTTTTTTGACGTATATTCTTTAAAAAAAAAATTAAGAGAGAAAAAAAAAAGTTTTTATTTTTTAAAAATTCATTTAAACTAAAGCGATATAATAAACTTTATTAACTTTTTTCAAAGGATGAAAAGATGAAAAAATTATTAGTAGCTCTTGTAGCACTTAGTTCACTTACAGCTTTTGCTCACGAAGGTGATCACAAGCACATGATTAGATTTACTGACTTTAACGGGTCTAATGGATTTGATTCATTTAACTTAGACTTCTCTAAAACTGATGGAGATAGCAACACTGAAGATTCTGAAACTTCTTCAAACAACTTTAACATCAACTACGCTTATGCAATCAATAACATGTGGCAAGTTGGTGGTACTTACAGAAACGAAACAACTACTTCTGGTGACGCTGTAACAATTGGTCTTTCTGGTTATTATAACCTAGATAAGAAATTAGTTGATACTTGTTATGTTGGTCTTCATTATGATGTAATGACTGCTTCTAACGATGACAAAACAACTTCAATTGGTGTTGAATACGGACATAGATTTTCTGTTGGTGAGTGGATGGGTCTACACCTAACTTACTCTCCATCAATCAACATTACTCAATCAACTAAGGTTCTTGATAATGATTCAGCAGCAACTTACGAAGATGAAGTTTCTACTTCTTTAGCATGGAACTTTGTTAAGTTTGACGTTCTTTTCTAATTTAAATTTTAAATTAATATAAGAATACGGCCCCCAGCAATGGGGGCTTTTTTTTG
>CAKZJW010000103.1 GCA_937120495.1 uncultured Oligoflexia bacterium | reverse complement strand
GTGGCGGCTAAGTGTGTCATCTTTGAGCTAAACAAAAAAGGTTTTAAGAATATTACTTGTATCTCAAGTGAGGTATTTGCACCTGCATGCTCAAATAGATCAACTGGGATTAATGCTCTTAGAGGAACGGAAGCTGGCCTTTCTCCACTTGGGAATAAACTTATTAGGGCTCACGAATTTTTTAATAAATTTCTAAATGATTACTCACCTAAAGGTGTAACGAAAACATATGAAGTGCATGGGTGGAGTGGTATTCATAGCAAGCTTAAGAGGCGATATAAAACAGTTTTAAAATCAGATGATTTCTTATTCTTAAATAAAAAACTCAAAGAAGAAATAAACTATTCAAAAACAGATGCCTTTGTTATTTCTCCTGATCTTTTTCTTTCTTGGATGGAAAAAGAAATAGAATATAAGTCAGTAGATGATTTTGTTACAAAAATTTCAAAAAACAATATTGAAACTCAAAAAGGGGACGTATATCAGTTTGATAAACTTGTTCTTGCAACAGGTTTTCTAGCAAGGCAATTTGAGTCACTGATTGAAGACCCAAAAATATTCAAAAATCTTTTGCACTCTAAATCCGTAAGTGGATCTTTTTTAGAACTCGATTCATCTTTATTTAATAATAGTAATTTAGAGTTAAAAGAGAGTTTCTCCTTTGTATATGAAGATACACATCTAATTTATAGAGAGGATGAAAATAAGATAATAATAGGCTCAACATCAGATAATAATGAAGTTCGTCTCATACCAAATAAAGATAGCCTTTTTGAAAAGTATAATAAGCTTAAGAAGTTGATTGGTGGAGAGTTTCCTCCATTTGATGAAGCTACTTTTAAAGCAGGAGTAAGACATAAAGCCCAACAACGAGATCCTTTTTGGGGAGAAATAAATAATAATATCTATGCTGTGTGGGGACTTTATAAAACAGGTTGGAGTATGTCTTTTTCAGCAGGCTTTGATATTGCTGATATAATTGAAAAACGTATGAACTCAAAGGCATCATGTTTTGAATTTAACGGAATCCAAATAAGCTCTTTAGAGTTTCCTCTTGATCAAAAAACGCTAGAAAAGAACATGCACCTTTTAGATGAAAAACTTATTAGTGCAAGTGATAAAAGAAAAAGTGAATACATTGGTGGGCGAATTTGCGCAAATGAACTTTTCTCTAAACACAAAATAAATGACTTAATTCTTAAAAACGACGATAAACGACGTCCCATCTGGCCTGCTAGTTTTGTTGGAAGTATTACTCATTCAAAAGATAAAGTTTATGCATCGGTGGCAAAATCTAGTGACTATAAATCTATAGGGATTGATGCCGAGCTTATTATGAGTGAAAAAAGAAGAGTAAGTATTCAAGAAGAAATCCTTATGCAAGAAGAACTAGAACTCTATGATAAGCATAATGAAACAAAAGAGCTTATTGCAACAATTGTCTTTAGTGCAAAAGAAGCTTTATATAAACTGATTAACCCTTTAACCAATGTGTTTTTTGGTTTTGAGCACGCCCAAGTTCTTCATATTAATTTTCAAGCTATGGAGTTTAAAATAGAACTAAACTCTGATCTAAATGAACTGAAAGCTTTTAATGCTATTTATGAAGGGGAGTTTAGAGTTAGAGATAACGAAGTGTTAACTGCATTATCTCTAAGTTGATTCTCTTTTTAAATTTTTATTTCAGAAACTTCACCACTGATAACAAGTTCTGCTTGAGTTTTTTCTTGAATTTCTTCAACTGAAACACCGGGAGCTCTTTCTAGGAGATGAAATTTACCATCAATAAGTTCCATTACGGCTAAGTCCGTTACTACTTTCTTTACACAGTTTACGCCCGTAAGAGGTAGGGTACATTCTTTTAGAATCTTACTCACTCCATGTTTATTAGCATGAGTCATGGCAACGATAATATTATCTGCTCCAGCTACAAGATCCATTGCTCCTCCCATTCCCTTAACAAGTTTTCCAGGGATCATATATGAAGCAATATTTCCACTTTGATCAATTTCAAATGCACCAAGTACTGTTAAGTCAACATGGCCACCTCTGATCATTGCAAAACTCTCAGCAGAGCTAAAGAAAGATCCACCATCAAGAACCGTTACAGTTTGCTTCCCAGCATTTATAAGATCTGCATCTATATTTTCTTCAGTAGGAAATTCACCCATTCCAAGCAAACCATTTTCTGATTGAAGCATTATTTCCATATTTTCTGGAACATAGTTGGCCACAAGAGTGGGAATACCAATTCCAAGATTTACGTAATAACCATCTTGAAGTTCTCTTGCAATTACTTGTGCAATTTGTTCTTTTGTTAAACTCATATTTATCCTTACTGCTTTACTGTTCTTTGTTCGATTCGTTTTTCAAACTTGCCAACGATAACTCGGTCGACGTAAATACCTGGCGTGTGAATATAATTGGGATCAAGTTCACCTGGTTCTACAATTTCTTCTACTTCTACAACTGTAATTTTTCCTGCAGTTGCTATCATTGGATTAAAGTTTGCTGCTGTCTTTTTAAAAATTAAATTTCCGTAACGATCAGCCTTCCATGCTTTAACTAGTGCGAAGTCCGCTTTTGGAAATGCTTCTTCTAAAATATAGTTTTTACCATTGTATTCTTTTGTCTCTTTGCCTTTGGCCACTTCAGTTCCAAAACCAGTTGCAGTGTAAAAAGCGGGGATTCCGGCTCCTGCAGCTCTAATTTTTTCAGCAAGTGTACCTTGAGGAGTTAGTATAACTTCCATTTCACCGCTTAAAAATAATTGTTCGAATAATTTATTTTCACCAACGTAAGAGCCTATCATTGTTTTAATTTGTCTTTTTTCAAGAAGTTTACCAAGACCAAAACCATCGACACCAGCGTTGTTTGAGATACAAGTTAATCCTTTAACTTCTGTGTCAGCAACTTTTTGAATTAAACCCTCTGGTATTCCACAAAGGCCAAAACCACCAACCATAAGGGTCATGTCATTTGAAATTCCAGCTAAGGCTTCATCGTAGGAATTTACAACTTTATTTAATCCACTCACTTGAGTCTCCTTGTCATTTTTTTTATAGTAATGCTAACGTTTTAGTATTGGAGAGTAAATGCTTAAATCAATTTCAAGAATCAGTGCGTTAATAGTTCAAAGATGTATTCCAGATGCTTTTGTCTTTGCTGTAATTTTAACTTTTGTAACTCTTTTTGCAGGAGTCTTTTTTGAAGGAAAAACTTTCTTTGAAATGATTCAATATTGGGGTGATGGATTTTTTAATCTTTTAAAATTTTCTGCACAGATGGCCCTGGTTTTAATATGTGGTTTTGCACTTGCTAAGACTAAGCTCGTTGATATTTTTTTGAATAAACTTATGCACTTCATTGATACGCAATTTAAAGCTGTTCTATTTGTATCGATAGTTTCAATCCTTGGTTGTTATATTAATTGGGGTTTTGGTCTTGTCGTGTCGGGACTTATTTCAATAAAAATTTATCATAAGCTAGAGAGGGTTAATTTTGGTCTTGTAGTTGCTTCAGCTTATTCAGGATTCCTAGTATGGCATGGAGGTCTTTCGGGCTCTATACCTTTAAAAATGGCCTCTAATAGCAAGATTTTAACAAAGCTTGGTGTGGCTAATATTAAACTGAGTGAATCTCTTTACTCAGGTTTTAATCTATCAATATTATTTCTTACAGTTTTTATAATCTTGTGTGTAAATTTGTTTAGATCACTTTATGCAAGTGAAACTATGACAAATAAAAAAAACATAGAATCTGTAGAACATGACATAAGTGAAGAAAGTCTTGAGTTATCATTTGCTTCTAAATTAGAAAATTCAAAAATTAGTGTCTTCGTTGTTGTTTTAATTGGTGGGATTTATATTTTTAATTCTATTTATAAAATTGGATTTTCGCTGAATCTTGTAATTATGATTTTTCTTTTTTTAGGAATTTTATTTTCTATGAGTCTTAAAAAATATATTCAACATTTTTCTAATTCTGTTAGTGCAAGTTCTGGGATATTACTTCAATTTCCATTTTATGCAGGCATTATGGGAATGATGGCTCAAAGTGGACTTGCGCAAAGTTTATCTGAATTTTTTATTTCAATCTCTACCGCTGATACCTTTTTATTTAATACTTATTTAAGTGCTGGGATCGTAAACTTCTTCGTGCCTTCTGGTGGTGGTCAATGGGTTGTGCAAGGACCAATTGTTCTAGACGCTGCTCAAAAACTTGGAATTGATCTATCACAAGCAGCTATGACTTTGGCTTGGGGAGATGCATGGACAAATATGATTCAGCCATTTTGGGCCTTACCTCTTTTAAGTATTGCGAAAATTGAATTAAAAGAAATAATGGGACATTGTATATTGCTCTTTTTTACTCTTGGAATTTGTACCTCGATATTTTTACTTCTATAAGAAGCCACCAAAGAAAAAACCAGCAGATAAACCCCATGTTTTAGCGCTAAATTCATCTTTAGCCCAATAGATATAGTTGAGCTCCCAGAAAATTCCTTTTCCCCAACGAATCCAAATGTTTTGATAGTCATAAGACTCTGAAGGGCTAATAAAGGCACCACCGCCTATGAGATAATTTGGAATATTGAAAGCGTGGTTATAATTTATTTCTAATCCTTGAGGAAATATTGGTTCTGAAATAGTTGGTGAGTCATTATTAAATTTAAAGTGTAAATGTTGAACTCCTAAAAGAGATGTAAAAGTTAATTTGCCATCAAGTGTGGATGCTAAATCAGATGCATAATATATACCTAGGTTATTGAATGTTGACTCTTGAAACACAACCGCATCAAATCCTCTTATAGAGTTTTTCTTATCGAGCTTATAATTAAAGTAAAGCATCAATGCTGGAGCAATTGGTTGGTCGATAACAACTTCTTTTTTATCTTTTTTTTCATCCTGAAAAGTTGTCTCAAAAACATAGGGCCCTAGTCCGTATGCTATATTTAATCTATGTAGCCTTTTTGGGATATCAGCTTTTATTTTAAAAACTTTTTTCTCATTTCTATTTTGAACTTTTACTTTTAGAGGATTTGAGTTTGTAAAAATTGATATGTATGGCGGTTTACTTTTATCTAATAGTCTATAATTTGGCGTTGCCCAAAGGATTTCAACCATGGGCTTTTCATTTCCCATTTTTCCAATTCTATGGCTACGACAACCAATTGAAAGAAATTGATTTTCAAGACCTTTTGTTTCAATATTGTACTTAGAGCACGAAAAATCTATCAAATGAGAATTTCTACCAGTTCGAACACTTTTAGCTTCAACTTTGATTTCTCCAATTTTTTTTCCATCACGAATTACTTCTATTGGTTCTTTACTAAATAAAGATACAAATAGTTCAATATGAGTCATTTCTTTTTTTTGTTGAGGCAAGATCGAATGCCCAGCATATCTGAGGTTGAAATCTTCAGCTTGCGCCTTAATATCAATAATTAGTCTGGCCCTTGGAATAAGTAAAACATCTTCAGTTCGAATCCATTGGATGCTATTTTTTTTAAGTCTGATTTTCGAGTATAATTTAAATGGTAAAGATGAATGAATTTTGAAATCTTTTACTCGCAAATCAATTCTTTTTTCACCGTGAGATACAGTACCAAACGAGATATGTTCACTGCCATAGGTATTAAATATTACCAGTAACGATAAAAGACTAAGTAGCTTGAACACAGATTTGTATAAAAAATTCACCTTCATTAGAGTTAAATGGTAACAGTAAAACGGGTAATTTAGAAGCCCCTAGAATGTTGTGTCCAGCTCCTCGCATTACTTTTGGTATTGCTCTTTCTAATTTATATCCCTTAGAATTTAGGTCTGCTTTTGTCTTACCAAATACAATATTAATCATCTCTGCGGCAGCATCTTTATTGTCTACTTTTGAAGATTTTTCTTCTTTACCCTTAAGAATAGTTGTAACGAGTTTTTGATAGACAGTATCAGCAAATGAAATTGATATTACACCTTTAAAATAAGGGCTACTAATGGCCAGAGTTCCACTAATGTCGATATCTAGTTTTTTATCTTTTTCAAGTAAGTATGGTGTTGATGGTACTAAGTTGCTAGCTTTGCACATTGTTTGGAGTGTCTCTATTGCAGAATCAATAAACGGATTTATAAAGTCCACATCTAGCTTAAATTCTTTTCTCGTTAAATCTTTATTACTCCAAAATTCAATTTTACTTGATAAAAATTCAACATCCACAGGTTTTTTTAGAAATTCTAAATTTTTTACTTCTCTTGTGTAAAGTTTGGGCTTTTCAATCTCAGTTGATAGCATAATTATAGGTGTTAGAAGATTGTCTTTTGTATCCCTGGCAGCCTTTATGATTTCGACACCATCTAGTTTTGGAACATCGTACTCTGTAAGAATCAAATCAAATTTTTGTCGTCTAATTTTTCCACTGGCCTCTGTCCCATCTTTTGCTGTGATGATAATCATTTGAGTCAGCTCTTTTAGGGTCGGAACTATTAGTTCTCTATACTCTTTATCAGGCTCAACAATTAATATTGTTTTTTGTGTGGTGCTTTGATTCATAAAAAGATTATAATCTATTAATTAACAGATACAATCAATTTCTGCCCAGGAAATATTTTTGAGCTTTTCATTGAGTTAAACTTTTTTAGTTTCGCAATGGTAATGCTGTGCTTTTTAGCAATTTTTAAAAGGAAATCACCAGATCGCACAGTATATGTTTTAAAATTTCTTGTCGGTAATTTTAATTTTTGACCAATATAAACAGTTTTTCTTTTAAGTCTGTTTAATTTCATAATTTTGCGAATAGTCGTTTTATTTCTTTTAGCAATCCACGTTAAATTATCGCCTTTCTTCACTCTATATGTTTTTGTTGATCTATTTGTGCGAGATTTTGTTCGTGTCTTTCTTTTAACACTAGCAATTCTTCTTGGTTGGAACGATGTTTTTCTACTAGACGAAGGAATGATTAATTCGTATTTCGTTGATGGAGTAGCGTTTCTTGAAAGATCATTATTTAATCTTTTTAACTCTGATTGACTAACACCATATTGTTTTGAAAGATCTTTTATATACGTAGACCTTGAGACTCTTACGGTTTTGATACCTTTGAAATTATCTGTCGAATAATAAGGGATAGAAATATTATGTTTTTTAGCATTTTTGTATACCTCCATAGCGGCTAATATTTTGGGAATATAGTTTCTTGTTTCTCTTGGAAGTATTTTTCTTCTAGATAATTCGTAGAAGTCACGAGTTCCAGCTTTTCTAATTCTTCTTATAACACCGTATTCACCAGCGTTATACGCACTAAGTGCTAGTTCCCATGAACCAAAAATATTATATAAATCTTTGAAGTATCTACCAGCGGCCTTAGTCGCTTTTACAATATTTTTTCTCTCATCAACTCCACGGCGAACTTTTAATCCGTATCTTGTTGCTGTTGCTTTAATAAACTGCCAAGGGCCAACTGCGCTTGCACGACTTTTTGCCTTTAAGTAGTAGCCACTTTCAATCAATCCAACGAAGTAAAGCTCTTTTGGAAGGCCTTGCTCGGCAAATGTTCTTTCAATTAAAGGTCTGTACTTTTCACCGTTAATTAAATATCTCTCGTAACTTCCTTTTCCTCGAGTCGTAAAATATTTAACCCACATTTTAACAGTAGAGTTATTTTTTTCTTTTAAGAATGAAGGCTTTGAATAACGATTTTGAGAAATAAGCTTATCAAAGTCTCTCTTTTGAGATTCTGCTTTATAAGCATTTATCATTCCTGTTGGAGTCTTACTCTTTCTGTAGGAATTAGAATGTGGTGCGACAGCACATGATAGAGCAGTGAAGCAAATTAGTGTGATAAGTAGTAATTTCAGTCTCAAAGTGCATGGCATATAAATAATCCTTATGTTAATACTATTATACTAGGAGAAAAATATGATTAAAGGGGGGTGAAATATTTGTCATGTTCAAAACAATTTTTATAGAATAGATGAATTCAAAAATTAAAGGATTTTAAATGAAACTTTTTATTTTATTATTAGTTGTGATGATTGGCTCTTGTACATCAATGAACAAGGACAACAAATACGCTCAAGTACTTAAAGATCATAAAAGATCTGAATACGAAGCTTTTGGAAAAAAGTACATGATTTCTACTCAAGGTAGGGCAACTACTGAGGCGGCTAAGTTTGTTTTTGACCAAGGTGGAAACATCTACGATGCAGCTGCAGCAGCGAGCTTTGCAATTTCTGTTGAAAGACCACACTCAACGGGTCTTGGTGGCGGCGGATTTATGGTCATATATGATAGTAAATCTAAAAAAAGTGAAGCAATTGATTTTAGAGAAATGGCACCAAGAATGGCAAACTCGAAGATGTTTGTAGATAAGATGGGTAACCAAATTAAAGATAAGTCATTAACAGGTGCACTTGCTGTAGGAACACCTGGGCTTGTTGCTGGTATTGTTTCCACGCATAAAAAATATGGAAAGCTACCACTTGCCACAGTTTTAAAGCCAGCAATAAATCTAGCACAAAATGGTCTAACTGTTTATCCAGCATTAAGTGTAGCGATGAAAGCAGAGTCTAAGAGACTTTGTAAATATAAAGCTGCAGCTAAAATATTTTTGAAAAAAGGCTGCAAGCCATATGTTGCTGGTGAAGTACTTTATCAAAAAGACTTGGCAAAAACACTGCGATCAATTGCTAAAAATTCTCACGATGGTTTCTATAGAGGTTATGTCGCAAATCAGATTGTTAAATACCAAAAGAAGATGGGTGGATTAATTCGACATGCAGATTTAAAGTACTACAAAGTAAAAAATAGAGAACCTATTGAGGGAACATATAAGGGTTATAAAATTGTTTCTATGCCACCTCCAAGCTCAGGTGGTACTCATATTATTGAAATTTTAAATATTTTAGAAGGGTATGATTTAAAATCTATGGGGGCCCAGTCAGCTAAAGCAATACACCTTACAAGCTCTGCGATGCAAATAGCATTCGCCGATAGAGCTGAGTACATGGGAGATAGTGACTTCGCAAAAGTACCGGTAAAAAAATTAATTGATAAAACATATGCGAAAAAATTAAGAGAAAAAATCTCAGTTAGTAGAGCTCTTAATTCTAGTGATTTTCCTATTGCATTCAGAGATCTGCTGTATGAATCAGATGATACAACTCATTTCACTATTATGGATGGAGAGGGCAATATTGTAACAAGTACTCAGACAATTAATGGGTGGTTTGGTAGTGCAATGGTTACTCCTGGAACTGGGATTGTAATGAACAACGAAATGGATGACTTTGCTTCCCACGTTGGAGGTGTAAATCTTTTTGGTGCAGTAGGTGGAAAAAATAACTTAGTTGAACCAAGAAAGAGACCTTTGAGTTCTATGAGTCCTTCAATAGTATTTAATAGCAAAGATGAGCCAATTCTTGCACTTGGTACACCCAGTGGAACTAGAATATTAACTTGTGTGATGCAAACAATTCTAAATGTAATTGAACATGATATGCCTCTTTGGGAAGCGGTGGCTGCAACTCGTTACCACCATCAATGGAGCCCTGAAGAAATTAGAGTAGGAAAACCTTACTTTGATCCAAAAGTGGAAACAGAACTAAGAAGAATGGGACATAAAATTAAACATAAAGATCTTGGATGTAAAATTCAGGCAATTATGAAAAAGGGTTCAACTCTTCATGGTGTAAGTGATATGAGAGAAGAGGGATCTTCATTTGGCATTTAAAT
>CAKZJW010000102.1 GCA_937120495.1 uncultured Oligoflexia bacterium | reverse complement strand
TAAAAGATAAAAGAGTTAGAAAAGCATTGTTTCATCTTCTAAATAGAAGACTTATGATTGAAAAATTTGAATACAACTATTCTGTGCCTGCTGTTGGGCCAATCTATCCTCAGTCACCAATTGCAAATAAAGACTTAAAGCCCGTGAAGTATGATCCTAAACGAGCTCTAGAGCTTCTTCGTCAAGCTGGGTGGAGAGATTCAAATAACGATGGTATTTTAGATAAAAATGGAAAAAAGCTATCTTTAACGATCTTAGAACCTAGTAATATCTATATGAAGTATTTAACAGTCTTCAAAGAAGATGCGAAAAAAGTTGGAGTCGATTTAGAGGTTAAACAAATTGAATGGAACTCATTTATTAAACTTGTAACACAAGAAAAAAATTTTGATATGTGTAGACTTTGTTGGTCTGCTACTGTTGATTGGTCTCCAAAACAAATTTGGCACTCCGATTCAATTGAGGCCGGAAATAACTTTATCAGTTACTCAAACTCAAAAGTGGATGTCCTAATTGAAAAAGCGAGATTTGAATTTGATAGAGAAAAAAGAATTAAGCTACTAAGAGAAGTAGAAAGACGCATCGTTGATGATGTTCCTTATCTTTTTATCTCTTATAAAGAGCCTCTAATGTATGGATATACAGATAGAATAAAAAGACCCAAAGATACTTTTAATTACACAATTGGTACGACTTATTGGGATTTTAAAACACCTAAGCTAAAGGCTAAATAATGGCTAGTTATTTAATAAGAAGATTTCTAATGCTGATTCCGACTCTGTTTGGAATTACTTTTGTAGTATTTATAATCATCAATCTTGCTCCTGGATCACCAATTGAACAAAAGTTACAGCAACTTCGATTTGGTGGAGGTGCTAATGGTCAATCATCTACATCATCAGGATCAACAGCGGCAAATGCAACTGTTTCCAAAGAAGTCTTGGAAGCCTTAAAAAAACAATATGGCTTTGATAAGCCAATTCATGTTCGTTATTGGCTTTGGTTAAAAAATCTTGTGCAACTTGATTTTGGAGAGTCTTATACTTATGAAGAAGAAGTGACGGAGGTTATTATATCGAAGCTTCCCGTCTCCTTGCAGTTTGGAATTACATCTTTAATATTGGCTTATTTAATTTCAATACCACTTGGTGTTTATAAAGCTGTAAAAGATGGATCTGGATTTGATCATATTTCTAGTTTTTTATTATTTTTAGCTTACTCGGTTCCAGGGTTTATGCTTGCAATCTTTTTGATCGTCTTTTTATCAGGAGGAAGCTTTTTAGATATTTTCCCTATCGGAGGTCTTTATTCTGATTTCTATGATGAGATGACTTTTTGGGAGCGAATCGTTGATAGAATGTATCACTTTGTATTACCTCTTATTTGTTACACCATAGGTTCATTTACAACTCTTACAATTTTGATGAAAAATTCCATTATTGAAGAAATTAGAAAGGACTATATACGTACTGCAAGAGCCAAGGGACTAACGGAGAAGGTTGTCTATTTAAAGCATGCTCTTCGAAACGCCTTAATCCCAATTGTAACGGGGATTGGTGGGTTTCTTTCGATCTTTTTTGCAGGATCTCTTTTACTTGAAAAGATTTTTCAACTCGATGGAATGGGGCTTTTGAGTTTTAACTCACTTCTATCCAGAGACTATAATGTTTTAATGGGTCTTGTTTTTATTCAAAGTTTACTTATGCTTCTTGGAAATATTATTTCTGATATTGCCTATGTACTTGTAGATCCAAGGATTGATTTCTCATGAAAAAAATATTTTTAAAAAACGATGAATCATTAAAAAAATGGAATGCTTTTAAAGCAAGAAAAACTGCCATTCTTTCGGTATGGCTTATTCTTATTGGATGTTTCTTTAGCTTTACTGCTGAGTTTTGGGCAAATTCAAAGCCTCTCTATTTAAACTATAATGGTAAGAGTTTTTTTCCAACGATGAAGAACTACACGGCAAAAGACTTTGGAATTGAAAATAGTGTTCAAGTTAATTATAAAGAATTAAAACTCAAAAAATCTGATTCGATTATTTGGCCAGTAATAAAATGGGATCCATTTGAATCAAACAAGGCAGTTAAGGACTATCCATCTGCCCCATCAAAAGAAAACTTAATGGGAACTGATGATAGAGGACGAGACGTGTTTACTCGTCTGCTGTATGGACTTCGCTATAGTATTATTTACGCAATAGGTGTTTGGGTTATAACTTATTTTTTTGGAGTTCTACTAGGTGGAGTTCAAGGCTACTTTGGTGGAAAGGTTGATCTACTAGGACAAAGAGCGACTGAGGTTTTAAGTACTGTTCCACAATTACTACTTCTCATTATTGTTATTTCTATTTATGACCCTTCTATGTTTTGGCTTGTTGCAATTACTTCGATATTTGGTTGGATTCCAATCAGTTATTATATAAGAGGTGAATTTTTAAAAAATAGAAAAAGAGAATATGTTGAAGCCGCTAGAAGTTTAGGTGCAGGACATATGAGAATCTTTTTTAAGCATATTCTGCCAAACTCTCTTGGACCAATTATAACATTTTCTCCTTTTGCTATTGCTGGAAATATAACGGCTCTTGCGAGTTTAGATTATCTAGGCTTTGGACTTCAAGCACCCACTCCAAGTTGGGGAGAGCTTCTGGCCCAAGCACAAAATAATTTCACCATCGGTTGGTGGTTAGCACTATTTCCATCAATTGCACTCTTTAGTACACTGGTTATGTTTACGTTAATTGGTGAAGGTGTAAGAGATGCAATGGATCCCTATAAGGTAAAATAATTAGAAATAAATTTTTCTTGTAATTAATTGCCACCACATTACAAAGTCTCCACGTAGGCTATAAAGTGGATACTTAAATGTTGCAGGTCTATTCTTTTCAAATATAAAATGCCCAATCCAAGCAAAGCTATATCCAACAAGCGGACAAAGCCAAATAAGCTTATATTGTGCAGTTACAAGGGCATATATTAAGACAATAATTAATATTGTTGTTCCAATGAAGTGAAGGACTTTATTAATTTTGAAAGAGTGCTCACTTAAATAAAACGGATAAAATTCTTCAAAACTTTTAAATCTTTCTTCACTCATTTTGATTCCTTATTCTAATTTTCTTTTCTGTCTCGAAGTAGTCTCGAAAGAGATGGAGGTGCAATTCCAAGATAAGATGCCAGATAGGTTTTTGGAATTCTATTAATATCTATATAAGAGCTTTTGAAGCATTGATCGAGTCTTTGTTTTGCGTTGTAGAGAACAAATTCAATTTCTCTTTTTGATTTTCTCATATAGTTTCTAACAAGAATTTCTCTGTAGACTTCATTCCATACAGGGTTCTCTTTTGTTAGATTTATAAAATTGGCATATTTAGCAGTGTAGACAACACTGTCTTCGAGAGCTTGAACTGAAATCATTGAAGGAGATTTATCGTAAGATAAAAAGAAATCTAAAATAAATCCACGCTCGGCAATAAAGCTAAATGTTTTTTCTTCACCTTCAGCATCAATTAGATAAATTCTAAAAAGACCTTTTGATACAATGGCAACTTCATCCGTTTTATCAAAATGTTGAAAAAAATGTTCACCTTTTTTAATTTCTTTTTTAGTTAAAACAAACTCCAGTGGGCTCCAATCATTGATAGGTGATTGAACTAAAGTTTGAAAAAATACTTTTAAGTGCTCTTCTAATTGTGTCATTAGAGAATTATAGTCATATAAAAGAGAAGGGGCATTGCGCCCCTTGTTATAATTGTTTTAATGTAATTTTAGTTTGTTTCTTTTTATTCTTTCGGAAAAATTCGATTTTGACCGTGTCTCCAATTTCAAACTTTTCTAATTCATGAAAAATATCGTCTTTTGAGTTAATTTTTTTACCCTCAATTTTTGTAATTATATCTCCAACAAATATTCTCCCGTATCTGTCTTTCATAATACCCTTTAAACCAGCTTTAGAGGCCGCACCGTCTGGATCAACAAACGAGATAGCAGCACCTTTTCGATCAAAGAACCTCTCTCGAATTTCATCGGTTAGTACACCAATTCCAAGGCCTGGACGGATAACTTTTTTATACTTAATAAGTTGAGGAGCAATTCTTTTTACAGTATCAACAGGAACAGCAAAACCAAGACCAGCATTAGAGCCTGATGTTGAAAAAATCATTGTGTTCATTCCAATAAGCTCACCTGATGAGTTAATTAAAGGGCCACCAGAATTACCTTGGTTGATAGCCGTATCAGTTTGAATCATATCGTGAATCTTAAAGCCACCAATCCCATCAATTTTTCTCCCAAGGGCAGAGATGATTCCTTTTGAAATAGAGTGGTCGAGCCCAAAGGGATTCCCGATTGCAAGAGCCATCTGCCCAACTAATAAATCTTTAGAAGATCCGATTTGTATCGGTTTAATATTGTCGGGTTTATCGATTAACTTGAGAACAGCAATATCTTTTGTCGGAGCGACACCAACAACCTTTGCTTTGTATTGTTTTTTATTATTGTGAAAAGTTATGACAAAATTATCTCCGCCTTGAACGACATGATAATTGGTTACGATATGTCCACTTTCATCCCAAACAAAACCTGTTCCAGCTCCCTGGGGAACTTCTACCTTCCCATAAAAAAAACTATCAGCCACACGTATATTGGATACGTTAACTACAGAAGGAACGGTATTATGGTAGATATTAATAGTCCGCTTTTCAACTTCGAGAAGCTTCTCTGTGGCAAAGATACTAAAACTAAAAACTATACTAATAAAGACAAGAGCTTTTTTCATGTGCCTCCTTTTCTATTACACCAATTATAGGTATATTAGAGAAACAAATAAAAATCTATTCTAAAAAGGTAACAAAGTGTCACAGGATAAAAAAACTAAAGAAATTCAATACTTTAACAGAGGAAAAGGAAAAGTAGAGACGGAAAAAGTTTACGGTGATTTTTTTGTTAAACTTCTTTATCAATCTGTCGCTTCAAAGGCATTAGCTCCCTTATTTGCAAATAAATTATTAAGTAAGGCTTATGGAAGTTTACAAAATAGAATGGTGACACAGTTGAAGGTTCCAAAATTTGTAGAAAATTTTGAAATAGATCTTTCGGAATATGAACCAGGATCTGTAAAAATTGAAGATCAAAAATTGTCTTATAAGCATTTTAATGAATTTTTCATTCGTAAGTTTAAAAAAGGTCAAAGAAAATTCATTCAAGAAGCAACAGAGCTTCCAGCTTTTAGTGAAGCAAGATATTTTGGATATGAAGCAATTGATGAGTCTGTAAGAATTCCTGTTAAGGGACAATATCTTTCAGCTGAAGGACTTCTTGGAGATATTGATAAAGCCGCACCTTTTATAGGTGGTCCTCTATTGATTGCTAGACTATGTCCTGTTGATTATCATCGCTATCATTATCCCGTTGCAGGTAAAACAATTGAGAGCTATCCCATTCATGGAAAGTATCACTCGGTTAACCCTGTAGCGCTTAAAAATAAGCCCGATATTTTTATTACGAATGAAAGACGAGTTTCTATATTAGAGACAAAAGAGTTTGGGAAATTAGCGTATATTGAAGTTGGTGCAACTATGGTTGGAAAAATCATTCAAAGCCATGATGAAACAAAGTCTTTTAGACGTGGACAAGAAAAAGGTTATTTTCTTTTTGGTGGCTCAACAGTAATTGTTGTAGGTGAGAAGGGAAGATGGCTTCCATCCCCAGATATTGTTGAAAATACAATTAAGGGAATGGAAACATATATTAAGTTAGGCGATACTGTTGGAATTGTTTAATTGGTAAAGATCATTGATGATGTTTTTATAAGTATTTTCGCCCCAAAAGATAATTTTCTCTTTTGCAGTAGATCCTTTTTTCTTTTGAGTTTTCTTTAAAAAATGTTCTAAATTGTAGAGAAGAGAATTAAATATTTTTTCATCATCTTCTGTTAAATAGACCTTCTCGAACTTAAATTGATTTGTACTATTTTTATTTATTGAATTCTTAATTCCATTTTTAACGATCATAGAAAGCTCTGCGGCTTTTTGTAGGGAACTTGGTTTCTGATCTTTAATTTTCTCTAAGTTCAGCTTGATTTCCTTACCTTGGATAAAACACCAACCAGCCTTTTGAAGGTTTAAGATACAGTTTTCAATCTTCTTTGGTGGTAAATCCGTATCAAGATGTATCTGTATTATAGTATTATTTTTTTTGCTTATTGATTCAAGTATATATCTCTCAAGTGTTGTTAACATTATGCTCTCCTAAAGCTAATTAAGTATTTTAATTC
>CAKZJW010000101.1 GCA_937120495.1 uncultured Oligoflexia bacterium | reverse complement strand
GGAATTCCAGTAGAAAGTAATCCTCCATTTGAAAGTGATCCCCCCGGGGCAGCAACATCAACTGTCGCTTTACCAAAGTTAGAGTAATTTGTGATTTGATTATTTTCATCAACACTTGCTACAGAGATAATATTTGAAGAATCTATATTGGCCGGGTAAATCGGTGCTTGATCGTTACAGTCCCCAACACCATCTTGTCCGCCGTTACCTGCGGCAGCGATAATGAGGGCATCACGTCCTTTAGCGATACTAACAGAGCTTATTAAATTTTGAATATCAGAGCTTGCTGTACTTGCAGCAGGTCCACCAAGTGATAGGTTGATAATATCTGCTCCCATATCAAGAGCATAGAGTATACCGGCTGAAATTGTTCCGAGATCACCTGAACCTTGAGAGTTTAAAACTTTAATAGGAAGTATCTTGGCCTTTGGTGCAACTCCACCGTAAGTTCCTGCCGCAAGACCTGCAACATGAGTTCCGTGTCCATTGTCATCAATAGGGTAAGCATCACCATTATAAAAATCCCATCCAACATAATCGTCTTTAAAGCCATTACCATCATCATCAATTGAGTTTTCTTGGCTTCCATGTGGGTCTGCAGAGTTAACTTTTATATTTGGACTTAGGTGAGGATGATTATAATAAACACCAGTATCAATTACAGCAATTGTTACGCCCTGACCTTGAGCAGTGTTAAGCTGCAGCCCGTTTATTTGAACAAGGTGGGGAAAGTATCTTGCGTCTGAAGCATTTCTGTATTGGGGAGAGTGTGCTCCATAAAAAGGATAGTCACCATAACTTTTTGCTCCAAAAGATTCACCGCTGATAAAACTTTCAGAGTAAACAATGTTCTTTTTGATTTTACTTTTTGGAAGAAGGCCTTGGAGTTCATCTTTATCTATTCCGTAGAACTCCACAAGCTTTCTCTTTTGATTTATAACCCGAAAGGAGATTCCTTTGCTTTCACTTAAAGCTTGTGCTTGTGACTTTGTTGTACAACTTGCAATTAAGCCGGCTGATTCTTGGCTTGAAGGTGCACTGAAAATTTCTGAAATGTTTTTACCACAAGAACTTACTAGAAGTAGTAAGGCAATCAATGAAATCCTTTTCATTTTTCCTCTCTTTAAAGCTCATCCTAAGCTTTGCTAATACATTTGCAAGGAGCGTGCCAGTAAGCCTTTACTGATTTGAAGGCTTTAGAATAGATGTGAAAAATGCTCAGAGACATATTGCCTATTTAGTTGGTGACTTTGTGGCTACTAGCAAGAAATAAATTTTATTAAGAGGCAAAAATTACCGCAAAAAAAAAGGGCAAATAATTCGAAAAAAGAGTAAAGGAAATCGATTAGTAGTCGAAAGGGTACTTGTCTGGAGCAATTGCTTCGAACGTCTAAATAAAATTTCAAAATAGCAGGAAGCTTATCAATTTCTCATGGCTGAGCAAGTTGAGTATCTCGGATGATACTTCTACCGTTCCAAGGAGGAATATAATTATGGGTTTCCGTATTAACACAAACGTATCATCAATCGCAGCACAAAGATCACTTTCAAAAAGTAACGCAGCTACAGAAAGTACATTAGCTAAACTATCTTCTGGATCAAGAATTACAAAGTCAGCAGACGATGCAGCAGGTTTAGCAATTTCAGAAAAATTAAAAGCAAGAATTAGATCAACTCAACAAGCAGACCGAAATGCTAACGACGGTATCTCAATGGTTCAAACTGCAGAGGGTGGTTTGGATGAGATCTCTTCAATGTTAACTCGTCTAAGAGAGCTATCAATTCAATCAGCTTCTGATACTGTAGGAGATACAGAGAGAAGTTTTACTGATATGGAATATCAAAACCTAAAGCAAGAGATAGAAAGAGTATCTCAAGTTACAGAATTTAACGGGACAAAGCTTCTTGATGGTTCTGGTGGGCAACTAGATTTTCAAATTGGTGTAAATAACAATGATTTTCAAGATAGAATTGTTTATGACACAGAAACTCAACAAGCAGGAATTGAGTCTTTAGGAATCGATGGTATTGCCGTAGCTTCTAAAGAAGGAGCTCAAGACGCTCTAGCTTCTATTGATTCAGCTATTGAAAACGTATCAGGTCAAAGAGCAAGTTTAGGTGCACTACAAAATAGACTAATTAGTACATCAAACAACTTACAGACTTCAAATGAAAACTTAAGTGCAGCCAACTCAAGAATTAGAGACGTTGACTACGCTCAAGCATCAGCTCAGAATGCTAAAAATAACATTCTTAACCAAGCTGGTACTTCAGTGCTTGCACAAGCGAATGCTCAAGGTCAAAATGCACTAAGACTAATTGGGTAAAAATTAAAGAACACGACTATTTAAAAAATGAACGGATCCCTCTGAATAGAGGGATCTTTTTATATGTAATTCTTACAAAAATCCTTTGATTTTCACAGCTTAACTCATTTACTTGATAATATCTCAATATGCGAATTCTAGGTTTATTGTCTTTATTCATTCTTACAGCTTCATGCGGTTTTGAGGTTGAGAAGACTAGTGGACTAGATGTTACTTATGTTGAATCTAGTTCAGGTACACCGATAAACTTAAAAATGGGTGTCATTGATCGCAGTAGCTGTGAGCAAGAAGCAAAATCTCGAGTAAAAATTTTTGCTGGCTCTAGGTATAGAACACCTCGTTTTCTCCTAGATGATTCGCTATTTTCTTCTATCTATATGGGGGGAAGTCAAAAGCTCTTTGATAGTAATATTGGCCTTCGTTCATCAAGAACATTTAATACAAATGGAACACTCTTTTCTCCCTGTGGTGGTATGGACTACTCTTTAGAGGATACTTTAAATTCTGCAGCAGCAAGTTCTCTTTATAGTTTTAAAAATTTATTTAAACAAAGAGACCTTCTTCCAATGGGCTTACCTCTAGTTAGCTTAAAGGTTGGTGTAAGTGTAAAGATGGTTAAAGAGGTATCAAAGTCAGGTAAACTTCTTAGGCAAGAATCATTCATGGTTAATAATGCATTCTACAGGGCAACTAAAAAAGAAATAGTCTTCTTACCACAAGGAAAAAACGTACGCGGAGAAATACCATTTTCAAAAGTTCCGATGTGGGAAATACCGTTTATTGGAGCACATGAATACGCACATCATATATTTTCTCATCTTGTACCTAACTATATAAATGATCGAACAAGACAAAAAGTTACAAAACTATGCTTTGATAATAACTCTGCTCACTCAAATGAATTTTATAAAAATGAGAAAGGAAAGCGTAAAGTTGAACTCTCGAGTATATTTACTGCTTTAAATGAAGGCTTTGCTGATTTATTTGCTAGATACATCACTGATTCAAAAGTGGGCTTACAAGGAATTAGCTGCTTCGAAAAGTCTAGAGATGTTGAAAGTGATACTTTCTTTAACGGAACAAAAAAAATACTCCACTCTCAAGTCGTTAATGTTTTCTTGAGTACGGATAAAAAAAGAAGAGTCAACTGTCTACAACAAGCTGATTTTCAAGATCCTCATCTGATTGGAGCAATAATAGCAAATACATTTTATAGTTTATTTGAAAAATCAAATCTTGAGAAAAAAGAAAAGTTAGATACTTTGTATAGATTTTTAAAAAAATTAAACCTAGACTACTTCAAGTTAAAAACAATGAACCTTAATGATGCCTTAGAAAGTATTGTCTATATGGGAATAGAAGAGATTGATTTGAGCGTTAATCTTAAGCACAGTGATAAATGTGCTTTTGTTTCTATGCATTATCCAGCTCTTCATCGCTATTACTCTTGTAAAAAATAAATTTAAGAGAGATAAAACTGTGAAATCAAAAAATATTCGTAATGCCGTATCAATCATCTTTGTCTTTGAAGACAAAATTTTTTCTATTATTCGTCAAAATTTTCTAAGGGCCTTTCCTGGATATACAGCATTTCCTGGTGGGAAAGTTGATAAAAAAGATGAAAGTTCTATTGATCCTTTATTAGCTGCTGCAAGAAGAGAAATGATTGAAGAGCTTAGCTTTGATATCGAGAGTGAATCAGTTGTTGAAATAAGAAAGATTGGCCGAGCACTAACACCAAAGTTTAATCCTTATAGATTCAATACTCATTTTTATAGAGTCGAACTTAAAGAAAAGCCTGTGTTTAAAGTTGATGAGAATGAAGCTAAGTCTTTTGCATGGATGACACCAAAGGAGCTAATCTCTTCCTTTGATAGTGGTGATAGACTGATGGTCCCTCCTGTGCGGTATTTTATTGAAGAGTTTTGTCTTGATATGAATTTTAAGAAAGAATTAGTTTTTGAAAATCGTTTTGATTTAAGTGTAGAGGTTCCAATGATTGAACCGATAAAAAACTTTATTCAGGTTATGCCAAGGTCTTTGACTGTTCCTCCTGCTGATAGAACAAATGCTTTTTTAATTGGAAATATGGAAAAGGTTTTAATCGACCCAAGTCCAATGGATGAAGACGAATTAACAAAATTTTTAAATACTATTTCTAAATATAAAATCTCAAAAATTTTAATTACACATCATCATCCTGATCATCACAAATTTGTGACGAAGATTGCAAAGTTCTTAGATGTAGATATTTATCTTTCTCAATTTACACATACTAGGTGTCTTAAAGTTTACGGAGAAAACTACTTTGAGAAAGTTAGCTGTAAATTTATAAAAGAAGGGGACTTTTTAACTGAATGGTTAGATGAAAGAGTTGTGGCAGTTGAAGTTCCTGGACATGATGAAGGTCAAATTGCACTTATGCCAATTTCAAAAAAGTGGTTTATTGCAGGAGATTTATTTCAAGGAGTGGGAACAGTTGTTGTTGGAGGAGAAGAAGGGGATATGGCCACTTACTTTAAAACTCTTTCGAAGGTAATAAAACTTGATCCAAGCTGTGTTGTTCCTAGTCACGGGATTGCTCTTGGTGGAACGAATATATTAAAGAAGACTCTTGAGCATAGAAAGCATCGAGAAGAGCAAATTTTAGAAATGTATAATAAAGGAATATCTGTTGAGCAGATGCTTGCGCAAATTTACTTTAGTGTTCCGGAAAAGGTTTTAAAATATGCTCGAGCAAATATTGAATCACATCTAAATAAACTCAAAGATGAAAATAAAATCATATAAAAAAAGGAGAACCTAAGTTCTCCTTCTTTATTTTATAATTTAAGTATTAAATTATTTTTTTGGAGCAAACCAACATAATGGTCTAACACCTGTTGAATCACCATTGTCTCTGTAGCAAACACTAACAGCTTCATCTCTTTGATCAACATCATCAGAGTCTAGTTGAGAACAGATTGCACCAGCAAAGTATGTATCTAATCTACATTGTGTCGCAGGGTGAGCATCATCTGTTTTTGAAACAACATTTGTATCTGGTGTATCAAACTGAGGACCTGTTGTTTGGTTTCTAAGAGCTTGGAATAGTCTCGCTGTACTTAGTCCGGCCATTGCTCCTCTTTCACAAAGCGCTTGATCATCAGCGTTGTTAAATTGAGCAGAACAAGTTGATTTTACATCAGCAGGAACATTAACTTTTGCCATGATTTCTTGATTGTTATCATTTCTGAAAACTTTTCTTAAACACTTAAGTGTTGCGAAGTAGTCAGATTGACCTTCATTTGAAGCCCAAGTTGAAAAGAAAGAAGCTTTCTTAGGTGCTCCACCAATATGATGTCCTAATTCATGACATACAACTAGTGCAAATCCATCTGGTGTGATTGTAGCGTGTCTAGCAAGACCACCAAACATTGCAACATTCCAAGTACCACCACGTCTACTTGCGTATGCGTTTACAGTACCATCATCCCAATTTCTTTCTACTTTAAGTTTTCCACCTAAATTTGTAACGATTGGCTCATAAACACTAACTACGCTATCAATAACTTCATTGAATTTTACTTCGTCAATATTTGAACTCATCATTGATTTTGCATCAGTACTGATCCATAGATCATTATCAGGAAGTATTCCTTTTTTTCCATCAATAGTACAAGTAAATGCGGGTAGTGCTAATAAACCAGAAAGTGCCGTCGTGAGCATAATTTTGTTTAACATATATTTCCTCCGTGAAACCGTTAAATAATTTGTAAAATCATTTTTTCCAATTTGAATTATCTTGTCCACGGAAATATGATTATTGTAAGAAGTTGTTTGAACCCTAAAATCTTGTAGGTCCTATGTATAAGCTTATTTTCTTCGTACCAATTAACTCAGCTACTGATGTGAAAGATGCTATCTTTAGCACTGGAGCGGGATCGCTTGGAAATTATTCTCATTGTTCATTTGAAAGTAAAGGTGTCGGCCAATTTAAGCCCCTTGCTGGTTCAAGTCCCTCTATAGGATCTATAGATGAAATTGAAAGAGTAGATGAATTAAAGATTGAAATTCTTTGTTCTGAAAACAATATCAAGGAGGCTATTCAGTCTTTAAAGATTTCACACCCTTATGAAGAAGTTGCGTATGAAGTTTACAAGGTCTTACAAGAATTCTAACTAAATTAAAGTTATTCAAAACTATTCCGATAAGTCTAGTCAGGTACCTATGTGCTAAACAGGAGATTTATTGTGAAAAGCTTATTATTTCTATTTATTTTACCGATAAGTTTAATGAGTGAAGCCTATGGCTTTATGTCGGCTAAGATCTATGAACAACCACTTAGGGAGTTTTCCGTTATCTTAACTGAAGAGGGTTATTACCCTAATAATATTGTGGCTTTTGAGGGTGAGAGGATAAAGTTCTTTTTAACTTCTACAATTGATAAGCCAGAGTGTTTGATCGTTGAGGATCATAAGATTTTTCTTGAGGCTACTAAAGGTAAAGTAACTCAAGGGGAATCAGTATTTAAAAATGCAGGTGAGTATAAATTTTATTGCCCATCTAGCAAGTATAAAGGTTTGATTACGGTTCTTAAAAAACCGGAAAAAGAGAATAAGGATGAATTTCCCTCTAGAGAGATAGCCAGCGAAGGCCCAGGCTATTGGCTACCAAGGGATCATGATTAGATAATGTAGAAGGAAGTAGAATGAGTTCAGTTTTTCAAGACGCCATTGGTACGTTACTTGCTCCGATAAAAAATTTATTGGACAATCCTGATGTGTCTGAAGTTATGATTAACGGTCCTCATGAAATCTTTGTCGAACAAAAAGGTCTTGTCTTTAAAGTTGAAAATCAATTTTCAGACGAAGAAGCTCTTATGGCTTCTATGCGTGCAATTGCTCAGTCAGTTGGGCGAGTGATAGATGCAGATAACCCAAGACTAGATGCACGTCTGCCTGATGGTTCAAGGATTGCTGTTGTAATTCCTCCTATGGCCAAAAACGGAACGACTGTAGCTATCAGAAAATTCTCAGAAGAAAAATTAGGTTTAAAAGATCTTATTGAATTTGGATCTTTATCTCAAGATGGTGCAAGGTTCTTAGACTGTTGTATGTATCTTGGAAAAAATACTCTTGTCTCAGGTGGTACTGGTTCAGGAAAAACAACTATGCTTAATGTCCTTGGCTCAAGAATGCCAAAGACTCAAAGACTTTTAATTATAGAAGATGCAGCTGAGCTTCAAATTCACGCTGAGCATGTTGTTCAATTTGAAACAAGAAAAGATGATCCCACTCGAGGAATTAAAGGTGTATCAATAAGAGACCTTGTTGAGTCAGCTCTAAGGCTTCGTCCCGATAGAATTATTGTCGGAGAGGTTCGTGGACCTGAGGCTCTTGATTTATTAAATGCAATGGGAACAGGGCATGAGGGAAGTATGGGGACAGTTCACGCCAATACTCCACTTGATGCTTGTACTCGTCTAGAGACTTTATGTTTGATGGGTGAGACAAGAATCCCGCCAGACGCGATTAGAAAGATGGTTGCTTCATCACTTCAACTTATTGTTCAGTGTAGTCGTTATCACGATGGTGGACGTCGTACATCTCATATCTCTGAAGTTCTTGGAGTAGATGAGCATGGACGTTATATAACAAAAGATATCTTTAGATGGATTCAAACAGGTAAAGATCCAGAGACTGGTAAGTATATCGGAGAGATGGTTCCTTGTGGTTATATACCAACTTGGTTTGAAGAATTTGTATCTAACAAGCTACCATTTCCAAAATCTAAATTTAAACCTGAAGACTGGGCAAT
>CAKZJW010000100.1 GCA_937120495.1 uncultured Oligoflexia bacterium | reverse complement strand
TCTAAAAGAATTTGTGCTGTTTTATGCCCGATGAAGCCGGCTGCGCCTGTCAGTAATATATTCATGAGGCTAATTTATCATATTCAATATATACTGGGCTACTTAAATGGCGCTTTTTTTAGGAATTTTTTTGCTATTCTTTATTTTGAATTCAATGACTTAGCAGAAACTAACATCCTCAATATAACACTTGTCTCAAGACGAGGTTTTCTCCCCTCAAGACAAGTACTTTCTAGTATATTAATTTAACTTTAAAAGCTGAACAACATTGTCTTTAGCCATCCTCGGCTTGATAGCTACTCTTGTATTATGTTCTTCATAGGCTTGACCTGAGTTACACATATAGTATGTTTCATTGCTCCAACCAATTGTGCTTTTTTGTACTTGATAATGATACATTGGTGCACGATATGGAAAATCCAAGACAATATTAAACTTTAACTTACCAACGCCTACTTTAAATTCAAATAAAACATAGTCATTATTTTCAACTCCAAAAATCTTTTGTCCGTTCATCTCTAAGCTAATTTTTGCCAATTCAAAATAAGACTGCACTTCATACTCTGAGTACGAAACCGTTTTTTTCACTTTACACACTCTTTTTACTTTTCTTCTAAGAGTTGGATATTTATCAAAGTGCCCCTGAGAACGTACAATGCCCCTTTCATAAGATTCTCCAGTTGCCGGAAGAGCAAAATCAAATTTCTTTTTTATTTTAATAATAATTTTCTGATCTTTATCACTCGTCATTTGAAACTGATTCTGAGACAAAGTAATATCTTCAACGCGAGAGCTAATTTGTTGATTTACACTTAGATCATTACTTATCAAGATATCATCACCTTTAGACAGATATGATGTCAGCCAAAAACGACTTCCTCTATTTGTAATTTGGAATTCTTCTTTATGAGTATTCAGAGACATTAAGCTTGTTCCAGATCTCTCAAATACCACTCCCGTTTTTTCTAAAAAATCCTCCAACGTTGAGTACTGACCTGGTGTTACCAAGTATTCTTTTGCCAACTTGGGACTTTGAACATTTACAGAAATCATTTTTCGTTTTAGTTCATCAAGAGACGAAGATAAATCAATCTTTTGTTTTTTATATTCATATGAAAGATCTGTTATTTTGAGTTCAACACATCTTTTTTCTATGTCTAATTTTAAAATATTGACTGCATCCTTTTCAACTCGATAATCTCCAAGCCATAAATTATAGTTAAGCTGTGAGATATCGTAACCACTAAAACTTAAGTTTTCCTTAACCTTAAAGCGAAAATCAACTTCGGCTCTATCTTTTAAATCGAAAAAGGCATCCATAGGCAAACAACCTATATTATAAACTAATTCACTTTTTGTATTGAATCTCCACTTACTCATTGAAACGTCTTCTTTAAGCTTAAAAGAATTATCACCTATTACAAGATCATGATCTTGTAACTTAAACGACTTAACTGGAAGATTTACGATATATGGATTCAACCCATTATCCTTCTCAACAAAGTCATTAATACCATCAAAGTCAGAATCTCCAATATGTCCCATATCTCCAGAAGTCGATGATGAGTCTGAGTCAGTTTTCTTTCCACAAGAAACTAAGCTGATTAAAGCTAGTAACATCAATAATTTTTTCATAAAATCTCCCTATATTTTTTTAGATTGATTTAAATAAAGCAAAGGTCGTGCCAGAAAAAAGCCACAAAAGATGTGTATTTTGTTCTGAAAACGGAATAAATCATCTGAAAACCGAAACTATATGGAATTAAAGGATTATCATGGCATTTATTGAACACAAGTTAGGAAAAACTCATTTTACTAAAAAAGGTCGAGGGACAAAAACTCCTATAATTTGGCTCCACGGAGGTCCAGGCGGTACACATAGCCCAGACTCCAAATTATTTACGATGGCCCAAGACAGAGTTGTATATTCTTACACGCAAATAGGAAGCGGAAAAAGCTCTAAAATTAAAAGCTCACAGTACACAATTAAAACTTTTGTTGATGAACTAAGCTATCTTATTAAGGCCTGGAATTTAAAAGAGTTTCACCTTATGGGTGGTTCTTGGGGAACAACTCTTGCACTAGAATATTACCTTGCTAAAAAAGGTAAAGGCGTAAAATCAATCGTGTTTCAATCTCCAATGTTTAGTGCAAAAGACTGGGAAGAAGATGGTAAAAAATTAATCAAATTCCTTCCTAAGAAAACTCAAAAAGTAATAAATTATTGTCATGAAATAGAAGCAACTGATTCAAAGGTTTATAAAGAAGCTGTAATGGATTATTACCTAAAGCACGTTCTTAGAAATAAAAAAAAATTAACAGCAAAGAGAGCACCTAATCCACACGGGGAAGATATCTATTTAAAAATGTGGGGGCCTAGTGAATTTAAACCTACAGGCAGCTTAAAAAGTTATAATAAAGTTCAAAAATTAAAAACAATAAAAGTTCCAACTCTAATTATATGCGGTGAATACGATGAAGCCACTCCTACAACGGGAATAAAATATGCAAATTTAATTAAAGAGTGTTCATTTTCTGAAATAAAAGCTGCTAGTCACTCAATATGGAATGAAAAGCCTGCTGCACTAAGGAAAGTTATTTTAGAATTTATATCGTCGATTTAAAAATTGGCACGGTACTTGCTTTAAGATTGGCAGAAGCAATCAATTGCTTTCTCGCCTAAGCTAGGAGACTAGTTCATTAATCTTGTGAATACTAGATTATCTTTTAAAGCAACGCTCGTTGTAACCTATTGAGAGAGGGGATGAAAATCCCCCCTTTTCCAAAATAAATTTAAAAAGAGTATCGATCTATTATTCCAACTAAATTATCTTCAGAAGTAACAAGAATAGAGTTTATCTTAAACTCCTGCATTACCGCTTCAGCTTTTACAATTTTTTCTGTTGGCGAAATTGTCTTTGGTTTATTAGAACAAATTTGGTGAGCTAAAAGTGAAAGAGCTTTTTCGTTTTCTTCAGCAATAACTCTTCTAATATCACCGTCAGTAATGACACCTATAATCTTAGCCCCCTCTACAACAACAGCAATTCCCATTCTACCATCAGCAATTTTTGACAATATATCTGAGAAACTTGAACCCTTATCAAGAAGTGGAAGGTTATCTTTTCTCATTACATCAGCTACTGTTAATAAAAGCTTCTTCCCTAAGCTTCCACCTGGGTGAAAACGAGCGAAGTTTTCTTCTTTAAAGTTTCGAGCTTTCATCAAAGCTACAGCAAGTGCGTCTCCGTAAGCCATTGTTACAGTCGTTGAAGTCGTTGGAGCTAGCTCTAGTGGACATGCCTCTTTTTGAACATTTATATTTAGAAAAATATCAGAATATTTTGCAAGAGTTGAGTTCTCTTTTCCCGTCATCGATATAATTGTATTTTTATTATCTTGAAAAAAACTAATTAGCTTAATGACTTCTTCTGTTTCCCCAGAATTAGATATTGCAATCACAACATCGTGAGGACTAATCATACCAAGGTCACCATGATATGCTTCTCCAGGATGAATAAAAAATGATCGAGTGCCAGTAGAGGCTAAAGTTGCTGCTATTTTTTTACCAACTAAGCCCGATTTTCCCATTCCAGTTATAACAACTCGGCCTTTCGTAAGAAGCATCTTATCAATTGCTTGATTAAACTCTTCACCTAGGTTTTCTTTTACAAAAGCTAAACCACTTATTTCACTATCAAAAACTTCTCGTGCTAATTTTAAATAACTCATATCTTTTTATAGCATAGACCTTCTAAACAGGGCTAGTTAATTGCTAACTTAAACTTAAATTCAACTAGTTAGTAGGCGTTATTTTTAAATTATGGTTAAAATTCTAGAATCTGAAAGTGGCTTAACTTTCACGATTACTTCACCAAGAGCAATACCAGAGTCAAATTTGGAGTACCTCTCGCCATCAATTAAAACTTCACCTTCAAGAATCGAGATCCCCTCTTTAGGAGAAAGTTTAATTTCTCTTTCCACGTCTTTGGGTAAGGTCAAAAGGTCTGACTTAAAATCCTTGTGAGTTATAATGTTTTGAACAAGCTTGGCGTTATATATATTTTTATTTTGAATAAGTGTTTGGTTAAAATCATTCCCAAAGTTTAAAACATCCATAGCTTTATCAATATGAAGCTCTCTACCTACACCATTTTTATCTAGCCTATTCCAATCCCACACTCTATAAGTTACACCAGAATTTTGTTGAGCCTCACAAAGAGTAATCCCCTTTCCTATTGCGTGTACTGATCCGTGGGGAACATAAAAATAATCTCCAGATTTCACAGGAATAAAGTTTAAAAAATTCTGCACATCTAAACTATTTTCAACAGCTGTTTTAAATTCTTTTTTTGTAATGCCTTTTTTAAAACCAAGATAAATCCCAGCCCCTTCTTGCGCTTCTAAAATTATCCAGCATTCTGTTTTACCAGATGAGTTTTCATGCTCTTTTGCATACTCATCTCCAGGGTGGACCTGAATAGACAGATTATCACTTGTATCAATAAACTTTAGAAGGTACTTGAGTTCACAAATTTCATTTAGTTTTTTATCTGCAATTTTTGAAGGTCCACTTTGAAGAGATGATATCTCCCACGTCTCCCCCAAAGGAAGAGGGTTTGAAGGCGTATTTTTAAACTCAGAGAGTTTTACTCCTCCCCAAATTTTATAAGTAAGGCTTGGCGTTAACTTTGATAACATAAATATAGTTTAGCCAATAATAGAGCGCAAGAAAAGAGATTTGATAAAATTTTCCCTTGGAAAATGTCTAAATAAATAATACACTAATTCGATGTTTTTAATCGTTAAAATAAGGCGTTAAATTTGCAAAAGATATTAGTTCTCGATGGTGCCATGGGGACCATGATTCAAAAATACAAACTCACTGAAGAAGACTATAGAGGCGAACGCTTCAAAGATTATCCAAGTCCATTAAAAGGAAATAATGATCTTTTGTCACTGACAAGACCACAGGTAATCAGTGAAATTCACGAAAAATATTTGATTGCTGGTGCTGATATTATTGAGACCAATACTTTTTCTGCAAACACTGTTTCCATGGCCGACTATGATATGGAAGAGCTTTGTTATGAACTAAATTTTGAATCTGCAAAATTAGCAAAAGCTGCTTGTGAAAAATTCTCAACAGAAGAAAAGCCACGTTTTGTCGCGGGATCCATTGGACCAACGACTAAAACGACATCTCTTTCTCCAGATGTAAATGATCCTGGATTTAGAGCTATTACTTTTGATGAATTAGTTGTGGCCTACAAAGAACAAGTTGGAGCACTAGTTGATGGTGGTGCTGACTACCTTTTAGTTGAAACTATTTTTGATACACTCAATGCGAAAGCTGCGCTATTTGCAATTAGTACTTACTTTGAACAGACAAATAAAACACCTCTTCCCATTATGGTATCGGGAACAATTACAGATGCATCTGGAAGAACTCTTTCAGGGCAAACGATTGAAGCTTTTTTATATTCTATGAGCCATCTACCTCTTATGAGCATTGGTGTAAATTGTGCTCTTGGTGCTGATTTAATGAGACCTTATATTAAAACACTTTCTGAGAAAGCGCCTTTTAAAGTCTCTATGTATCCAAATGCCGGTCTTCCAAATGAATTTGGAGAATATGATCAAACGCCCACTCAGATGGCAGATATAATTGAAGGTTTTTTACAAGAAGGATATATAAATATTGTCGGAGGGTGCTGTGGTACCACAGATGAGCATATAAAAGAGATTGCATTGCGAGCACAAAATTATAATGCTCATGTAGTTCCAACACTTGAACCACTTCCCCACTACTCAGGGCTTGAGCCTCTGACTGTTTATAAAGAAAGTAACTTTATAAATATTGGAGAGAGAACAAATATTTCTGGAAGTATTAAATTTAAAAAACTAATTAAAGAGGACAATTTTGCTGCTGCAGTTGAAGTGGCCCGCGAGCAGGTTGAAAACGGAGCACAGGTAATTGATGTCAATATGGACGATGGAATGATCGATGGTGAAAAAGCCATGGTGACTTTTTTAAATCTAATTGCCGCTGAACCAGATATTGCAAAGGTTCCTGTAATGGTGGATTCATCAAAGTGGAGCATTATCGAAGCGGGTTTAAAATGTGTTCAAGGTAAAGCAATTGTAAATTCAATTTCACTTAAAGAAGGTAAAGATGAATTTATCGCTCACGCCAAAACTATAAAGAAGTTTGGTGCAGCTGTTGTCGTTATGGCATTTGATGAAACGGGACAAGCTGATACTTACGAGAGACGAATTGAAATTTGTAAAAGAGCATATGATGTTCTTGTAAATGAAGTTCAGTTTCCGCCTCAAGATATTATTTTTGATCCTAATATCCTTGCAATAGCAACAGGGATTGATATTCATAATAATTACGGTGTTGATTTTATCGCGGCTACCAAATGGATTAAAAAAAATCTTCCTCATGCAAAAGTAAGTGGAGGTGTTTCAAATCTCTCTTTCGCCTTTCGTGGAAATAATGCTGTAAGAGAAGCCATTCATTCAGTCTTTCTTTATCATGCGATACAAGTTGGTATGGATATGGGAATTGTGAATCCAGGGATGCTTGAAATATATGATGAGATTCCTAAAGAGCTAAGAGAGAAAGTTGAGGATGTAGTTCTTAACAGAACTGAGGATGCGACGGATGTGCTTTTAGAATTTGCTCAAACAGTAAAAGGTGTAAAAAAAGAATTAAAAAAAGATGATGTATGGAGAAAGCTTCCCGTTAGAGAGAGAATTACACATGCTCTTGTAAAAGGGATTGCTGATTATATTGTAGATGACGTTGAACTTGCGAGACCTACATTTGAAAAGCCAATACAAGTTATTGAAGGTCCTTTGATGGATGGGATGAATGTTGTTGGTGAACTTTTTGGTGCGGGAAAAATGTTTCTTCCCCAAGTTGTAAAGTCTGCCCGAGTAATGAAAAAAGCTGTCGCCCACTTGCAACCCTTTATCGAGGATGAAAAAGGTGAAGGAACCCTATCACAAGGCAAAATTTTATTGGCCACGGTTAAAGGCGATGTTCACGATATTGGAAAAAACATTGTTGGTGTTGTCCTTGCCTGTAATAATTTTGAAGTTATTGATATGGGAGTTATGGTTCCAGCGGAAGATATACTTAGACGAGCAAAAGAAGAGAATGTTGATATAATAGGGCTCTCTGGTTTAATCACGCCAAGTCTAGATGAAATGGTTGATGTTGCAAAAGAGATGAAGCGTCAAGACTTTGGGGTTCCACTTATGGTTGGTGGTGCTACGACAAGTAGAATTCATACAGCTGTAAAGATTGATCCCAACTATGAAAATACTATTATTCACGTTTCCGATGCGTCAAAGTCAGTTCCCGTGGCTCAGATGCTTTTAACCAATAGAGAAAAGATTCATAATGAAACAAAAGAACATTATGCTGAGCTTCGAGACAACCATGCAAAAAGAACGCAGAAGGTTGAACTTATCTCAATGGAAGCCGCTCGAAAAAACAAATATCAAATTGATTGGAATGAGTTTTCAATTCAGACACCAAGTTTTCTTGGAGTTAAAGAGTTTAATGATATTCCTATGTCGGCTTTAGTTGATTATATAGACTGGAGTCCATTCTTTGCAACGTGGAGACTAAAAGGATCCTATCCAAAGATTTTAAAAGATCCAGTTGTTGGAGAAGAGGCTCAAAAACTATTTAATGATGCGAATAGGTACCTTGATGAAATCATAAATTCAGGTGTTGTTCACAATAAAGCAAAGATTGGTTTTTTTAAAGCAAGTTCAGAAGATGAAAAAATTTATTTGGAAGATGAAACTTTAAATATGCTTAGAAGCCAAAGACAGATGAAAGAGGCAACGTCAAAAAATCGCTGCCTTAGTGATTATATTGCCTCAAAAGATTCAAACAAAGAAGATTACCTTGGAGCTTTTGTCGTAACCACTGGTCTTGGCCTTGAAACACTTTTAGAAAAATATGAAAATTCTCATGATGACTACGCTATCATAATGCTAAAAGCACTTGCAGACAGACTCGCAGAAGCTTTTGCTGAATATATGCACAAAGAAGTAAGAACAAATCTTTGGGGCTACTCAATTGATGAGGATTTAAGCCATGAGGATTTGATTAAAGAAAAATATAAAGGCATTAGGCCAGCTCCTGGATACGCTGCTTGTCCAGATCACTCAGAGAAGAAAAAACTATTTAAGCTTTTAGATGCAAGTAGCATTGGCGTTGAGCTCACTGAATCCTGTGCCATGACACCAGCAAGCTCTGTATCTGGATGGTACTTTGCAAATCCTGAAGCGAAGTATTTTAATGTTGGTAAAATCACTCAAGAGCAGGTTAATATATACGCTGAAGAAAAAAATTACACACAAGAACAAGCGGCTAAATGGCTTCGCTATAATATGGATTTATAATGACCAAAGTTGTCGATTACATAAATAGTTCAAAAGAAACTCTTTTCTCTTTTGAAATTCTTCCACCAATGAAAGGTCAGGGCATACAAAATCTCTTTAATGCCGTTGAGCCCTTAATGGAATTTAAGCCCAAGTTTGTTGATGTTACTTATCACCGTGAAGAATACATGTATAAAAAAAGAGAAAATGGTCTACTTGAAAAAGTTGCTCTTCGAAAAAGACCAGGAACTGTTGGTATTTGTGCAGCTCTTATGAATAGATTTCACATTGATACTGTCCCTCATATTATTTGTGGAGGGTTCACGAAAGAAGAAACTGAAAATGCTCTTATCGATTTACAATTTTTAGGAATTGATAATGTCTTGGCACTTCGAGGCGATGCGATAAAAACAGAAGCTCGTTTTAATCCTCTTGAAGGCGGTCATTCATACGCAAGTGACCTTATTGAACAAATTAATTCAATGAACAAGGGTGATTATTTAAACTATGAAGTTGAAAATGCATTTCCAACAGATTTTTGTATTGGTGTTGCTGGTTACCCAGAAAAACATTTTGAAGCACCTAATTTTAATGTTGATTTAGAATATTTAAAAAAGAAAGTTGATCTTGGAGCAGAGTATATTGTAACTCAAATGTTCTTTGACAATAAAAAGTATTTCGAATTTGTAAAAAAATGCCGTGAAATAGGAATTACTGTTCCTATTATTCCAGGATTGAAGCCTCTTTCGACTATGAGTCAGCTAACGGTTCTTCCAAGTATATTCCACATAGATCTTCCTTGCGAGCTAGTTGCTGCTGCAAAAGCATGTAAAACGACGCAAGAAGTTAGACAGGTTGGTGTAGAATGGTGTATTGAACAATCTAAAGAACTAAAACAAAACAATGTTCCTTGCCTTCATTATTATACAATGGGCAAGTCTGATAATGTTGTCAAAATAGCTAGTGAGATTTTTTAATGCTTCCTTATTCTAAGTCCCTATTAATTATTCCAACTTATAATGAAATCGATAATATCGAGAATATGCTCTCAACCCTTACTAGTCTTTATCCTGAGCTTAATATTTTAATTATTGAAGATGGCTCGCCTGATGGTACCGCAAATATTGTAAAGAAGTTTATGGAACAAACTTCGAGAGTAAACATAATAGAAAGAACCGGAAAGCTTGGCCTTGGAACAGCTTATATTGCTGGGTTTAACTGGGCACTTGAAAGAGACTTTGAGTATGTTTTTGAGATGGACTGTGACTTTTCTCATGACCCCAAAGATATCCCAACTCTTCTAGGTGCAGCCTTAGAGAATGATCTTGTTATCGGTTCTAGATATATTGGTGGGATTAGAATTATCAATTGGCCAATGCATAGACTTCTTCTTTCTTACTTTGCTGGAGTTTACACTAGGATTATAACTGGGCTTAATATCCTTGATGCGACAGGTGGATTTAAATGCTTTAAAAGGTCTGCATTAGAGTCTTTAAACTTAGATCGCGTTTTTTCAAATGGATATTCTTTTCAAATTGAATTGAATTTTAAAATATGGGCAAAGGGTTTAAAGGTAAAAGAAGTTCCTATCGTTTTTACAGAACGAAGAGACGGTGAATCTAAAATGAGTGGTGGAATCGTTTATGAAGCTGTTTTTGCCGTTTTAAAATTACGTCTCAGAAAGATTTTTGGACTTTTGGATTAATATGCTCAACTGGTTAATTCAACAGGATATGAATTTATTTTTATTTTTAAATAAACTCAACCATCCAAGTCTAGACCCAGTCTTTGAATTTATATCTTACAATTTTATCCCTGGTTTTGTAATCATTTGCTTATTCTTGTTTTATACATACAAAGAAATTGGAAAGAAGTTTTTACTTCCCTTTTTCTTTGTTCTAGTTTGCTTTGGTTTAGCTGACAGTATTTCGACTCGAGTTTTTAAAAACAATATAAAAAGGCTTCGCCCTATGCACGAGCCTCAAATAAAAGATTCTGTTCACAGTGGAAGTAGAGGTCGAGGTGGCGGGAAATACGGCTTTGTCTCAAGTCATGCTTCAAATACTTTTGCTATATGTATGCTCATATTTTTATATATGAGAAAAAAACATCCTCGATTTAAATATATTTTTATTTATGCGGTAATTGTTAGCTACAGTAGAATTTATCTTGGCAAGCACTACCCATTAGATCTAATTTGTGGAGCAATTTTAGGGATAATTATTGCTTTATTCGTTTACCAAATATCTCTTAAGCTTAAAGTGAAGAGCTGCTGCTAACTACCCTTCCCATATCAATCAATATCGTATTACCTTTAACTGTTATAGCATCCACTTTAAGTTCTCTTATTTCTTTTAAAACAAATCGTCTTACAGAAAGGATACCAAGCTTGGCTTTTCTTAAATTTATCTCAAGCATATTTTGCTTTTTCTTATGAATAATATCAGCACCAATATACAGATTTGCATTTATCCAAGAATCTAAAAGAATTTTTCCAACAATTTTTCCTTTGTGCACAGATAGATTAAGGTTTCTTAAAACAAGTGGAATTGCCTTGTTTCCTCTCAAGGTATCTTGAATTTCACTTACATGACTCGGATTTTCAGCGATTAAATTTTGAGCAATATAACTAGAAGACACTTTACCAAATACAAGCTTCTTAAAAGCCAGTCTTCCATTTAAAACGAATCCATCTAAGATATCAATGTCTCCATCTGGGAGTTCATCGGAGTTGATTGTAGTTAAATCAGTACTCATAACGATATTAGATGTTTTGTAATGCCTTGGTTCTATGTTTAAATCAAGGTTTTCAATATCAAGATTGAACTTTCTTTCATTTGATTCAGCTGACACCCCATCAAAAGCAAAAGATTTAAATACATTTAAAAATGAAAAATCAAAAATTAACTCAACGGTTGTACTTTGATCTTTTATTACAAGATGTTTTTCTTTCCTATTTAATTGTACTTCTATTTCTTTGTGAGAAATTTTAACTTGCTGTAAGTCATACTTTGCACTCTTTGCGTAAGCTCGTCCCTGATTGGCCTCAAACTCACCATAAAGATCGTCAAACTTCACAAGGGGAAAGCCTGCAAAACAATTCAAACTAATTAATGATATTAAAAGTAATTTCATATTTATTCCTCTTTTGTTTTTCTTTTTCGTCTTCCACAAGAAGTACAATTTCTTTTTTCTTGATTAGACTTACGAACGGAATTCACCTTTTCATAAAAAACATCCATAGCTTTTTGCGTAGAATCAGACTCAATCAGCCACGAAAGCTTTGAAACACCTGGTATTTTTAATGCCAAATATTTTATAACTTCTCCACCTTTGTGAATTGCACCCTGCTCATCAACGAGATGAATTTCTTCGGAGCAATCTTCAAAATTTAAAGAAGGAAATTCGTCATAGACTGTTTCATCTTGAATAGGAACCAAATTTATCGTTTCTTTTTTATCAAGAAATTTCAATCCTTGAGTAAATCTCACGCATAACGTGCACTCAGAATCAAATAATAAAACTGGCTTCCTTATCACTACTAAAAGAGCTCTAATTTATCTAAAGCTTCTAAACATTTTTTAAAATGACCTTCCTTATAAAGGTTAACATCTATTAAGGATATTACTTTATCTTTTGTTAACTCCTGATTACGTTCAGCTAGCGTTAACATAGAACAAACAACTTCATGGCTAAGAATAAAAACACTTACAAGAGGTTTGATATTTGTGCCTGTTAAGCCTCTTGGAAAACCTGTACCATCTGGTAGTTCATGATGATCTCTAATAATAGAATTCACATCTTCTGGTATTTCAGGAACCTCAGAAAGAACCTCTGCTGCGTCATGTGCATGAGAATCAAATGCTTTTTCCTCAAAAGGATTTAAGTCAACTCCCCTTTCATCAATTCTCATATTATCTATTGAAAAATCATGTAGAAAACTTGCTAAAGATATTTTTACACGTGATTCGTGCGAGTCCCACTTAGTCTTACTCAAAAGACCAGCAGATACGTACGATAAAGCAATACTATGCTTTGTTAAAAAAGAATCAGAGTGCTGAAAGAGTCTGTTGTAGAAACTCGTTAAATCTTCAAGGCTTCCCATAAGATCTAAAGTTTGTTCTACACTTTTAGCCGCAACTTTAATAACAGACTTTGATAGCCCTAATGAAACGATTGTATTTTGAACGATATCAAAAACATTAATTGTTTTTTGCTCTTCTGGTAAATTTTCATCTAAAAAGATTGTTTGGATATGATTCGCAATATCGGAAACAAAAAGCTCAATTGACTCTCTTTCAATGTAGAGTTTCTCTATTCCTTTATTTTGATATTTTTCAATATCTTCCTTCGCTACTTCTGTTTTCTTATTAAAGACCTTTAGATACTTTTGCTCACTCAACTTCAAGTAAATATCACAAAATGCTGTATCCATTGCTTTAAGTAATGCTAGGTTAAAGCCCACATACTCAGAAGGGCTGCGTTTTACAGAATGAAGATTCGTTGTAAACGTATCTTTTATTTCTTCATACTTTTGAAGAATAGAAAGTACACCATCATATATATTTGGCTTGATTATGTTACCAATAAAGAAGTTTCCTTTAGAAAAAATAGGATCTTCATCAGGTCTTAAAGAAGAACAAAGAGCAAATGGAACTTGCATTCCATTATCAAGTAGATACTTATAAAGAGTCCCGCCATTACCTTCTGGCATGTTGTAATCACTCAAAATTAAATCAAAATTCTTCTCTGTTCGAATTTTTTCAATTGCTTCATTTCCAGAAGAAGCTGATATACATTCGCAATCAACTTCAGATTCAATTGTGAATTCTAAAATATCTCTAATATCAGATTCATCATCTACTATAAGTACTCTCATTTATCCTGCTCTATTTAAATTGCAATATTTTGTGTAAGTAGTTCATCTTGAACTTCCACATCTGTCGTATTTACAATTTTATTTATTGTTTTTATTTTTAGTCTGTAGCTTCCAGGGTTAAGAACAATATGGTAAGCGCCCGTGTGATGACCTACATATGTTTGAAATAATTTTTCAGATCCATTTTCTAGTTTATAAACTTCAACAGTAAAATCAGAAAGGTTTGATTTTGCCATTGAAACAACACCACGAACCCCTGATTTTTGAACTCTATTTAAAAGAAATTGCCAACCATCTCTATTTCTCTCAACAGTTTTGTCTCTCCATTTTTTATATTTCGGGTGAAATCCTGCTCTACTATTATTTAACTCAATTACAAAAGGAATTACTTGGTAAGCATCATACATCCAGTCAATATCGCCACCATCAGCGTTATATAATAACTCCCATGCTGTACCTGCTTTATAATTCAAAAGACTTCCTATTTTATTACCTATTTTTTCAACAACTTCTTTTGTTTGTGTTCTTTGATCTCCACAACCAAATGGGTAAATAACAAGCTCGCTATAAGCATGGTATGAAATATCAAAAACAGGCCTAACTTCTTTAATAAAATCCATCATCGCTTGAGTTTCAGGCTCACTTGCAGGACTTGGACCTCTATAGGTTTGAGATGAGCGACTTCCACTCGAACCATTACACGAATCCCAACCAGTTGGATAATTTCTATTTAAGTCTACTCCATATCCACCACGTGTATTTTTTCTCCACCAAGAATCGTGGTTCCACATTTTGTTATTACCATCAACATTAAACATTGGTATTACCCAAATTTGAGTATTATTAACCCAGTCAGTAACCTTCTGCTCTGATTGGTAATTCTCTAGTAAGTATTCAATAATATCGATTGAAACTTCTGGTGTCATAATTTCTCGAGCGTGGTGCATTGAATTGAACAAGACAGTAGGCTCACTTAAATCATTTGCAGCTGGATCATCAGAAATTTTTAATGCCCAAATATCTCTTCCTTCAAGAGATTTTCCAATAGATACAAGCTTCGTAATATCTTTAAATCTTGCATGAAAGTCTTTTACAATCGTTTCTATTTCTTCTGGGTTTTTATAATTTTTATCAGGTCCTCTTGTAACACCTTTTGTTTCTGCAATTGAAACATCAAAGCCTTTAAGTTTTAGAGCCATATATTGGTGGTGATTAATAAGAACATCAATTATTTTTTGATTAAAATCAACACCAGCAATGTCATAGTCCATTTCACTCAAAGTTTTTAAGCCTTGCTTGAAGTTCTTTACTTGGACCTTCGCTATCATCGTCCACTCTTTTCTAAAAAGCTGGTTATTCTCTTCGTGTGAAAATGATGTTGTTGCAAAAACTGTAAATATAACTATCGATGCTAAAATATATTTTAGATTCTTCATTGACCCTTCCTTAGGATAAAGTTAATTATGTCCTTATAGTCCATCAAAATTAATAGCATCAGACAATTGAAAAATTTAAACTATTTCAAACTTGAGTGTTTTAGGCAACATTTTCTGGTTTTTTGGGCTTTTTGTATTTTTCAAATATCTCTGGCCAAAGATGAAGAGCTTCTTCTAAGTATTCTTCAGCTTTTTTCTCAGAGCCTTCTTTAAATAATGAAGTAATTAAAATCTTTGTCGCTAGTGGATGCTTATTATCCCGATTAAAAAGATCAAGTGCTTTAGATATTTTTTCTTTATTATTCATATCACTGCTTTCGGCCAAAAATTGGCATAGTTCGTAATCACTTTTTGAATCACTATCTACTCTAAAGCGAATCAATAACTTTTGTGCATCTTTAAAAATATTGTTTTCAACAAATGTAACTACCATCGCTTTGAGAAACTTTGTCATTCCAGCACAAGAAATACCAATTTTATTAAAAATATCTTTCATTGCATCATCATCACCCTGAACACGTTTATACTTTCCATAAACATACATTCCGGCACATATATGATTTAGAACCTCATTGGTTCTCTCTTCAAGATCTATAAAGATATTATAATAATCTTCCATATCGAGATAGTTCTCTGTTTTAATACATAGTTTTACGACCTCAATTAATCGATCTGGATTGGCAGGGAAATACTTTGAGATATTTCTAACAACTTCATAAGCTTCTTTATATTTTTTTTCTTTTTTGTATATTTCATAAAGACCAATCTGACACTTAAAGTGAATATTGTTTATCTCAAGACCTTTTGAATAATCAGTTTGAGCCTCATCTCTAAGTTCCATGAAGTATTTACATTGACCATGATAAAAATGTGCAAGCGACGGTTTTTTATCCATCGCAATTGCTTTTTCAAAAATCTCTAATGCTTCTTCATACTTTTGATCAAACATTAAGATTTTTCCTTCTTCAATTGTTTGAACATATTCACTAGGAAAAAGTTTTGCTATCACGGCATTGACTAAACTTTTCTCTAAACTCTTAACGGTATATGGCTTAATTATAAATGAATCAACATCCTCCTCAGCGGCTTTCGCTACTGCTGATTGAGAAATATTAGAAGTTATTAATATTGATGTAGATTTCTTATTATCTGGATGAAGTTTTTTATTCTCAGAGAAAAGGTCAAATCCAGAGCCTCCATTTATAGAATAATCAGATAAGATTAGCTGTGGTACTTTCTCTTTGATAACTGCTAGAGCTTCCTCATAATGAGCAACACTATCAATACAGTTACGAGAAGCTCCCATATCGACAAGAGTCTTTGTAAGTCTTCTTCTAGACGCAGAACTTTTATCAACAATCAGAAGGTTGTTACTACTTAAAAAATCTTTGAATAACTTTTTCTTTTCTTCAAAGTTCATTTTTATTTAAAACCCTTTTGCTTTCATCATAAAGTCTTCAATACTATTTTGTCTATCTTGGTAGAGATTCACGAACTTTTCATAATCACTAGAATTTAATTTCTCAACTTTGATTATCAATGTATCTTGTTTTTCATCAAATTCTTCAATCTCAGCAATTCGTCCCTCTAATATTACTTTCTCTTTTAGATGTCCATATTTTAACGTCACCTTCGCACTTACTGAGTTCCCTTTTGCCAGAGCATTTTTTGATACTTGAACGATCAATTCCTCTGCATAAAAGTCTTCAAACTCACATAAGAAGGTTATTTTATTTCCCGATGAAGTTGTCTGATTTAAGGTAACTCGCAATTCACCAGACTCAGTATTTACATCCTGTTCTTCTTTAAATAAATTTGCAACGCTCTCTAGTTCTGAGTTTTGAGATATATTATTTTCTTCTAAATCAAGTTCAGGCTCTAGAGCCCCTTCCATCTCTGCTTCATGCTCCTCAATATCTTTAATTTGAGCTACTGATCCGTATTGAACTTCTTTTTCAGATTTTACCTTTTTTTCTGAACCAAATTGCTGCTCTTTTTTACTTTGCTCTCTATCTTTTTTGTGATTAACAGCGCTATTATTGCTATAATGGCTTTCACCTAAATCATCTGTTTCTCCTCGACCGCCAAGGTCACCAGAGCCTCCTTCATTAAAACCTTCTCTTTTTTTATCGGCTTTTTCTTTTTGTTTTTGTTTTTGCAGTTTAGAACCAAGAGGCGACCTATCAAGCTCATCAGTACTTGATTTCCCTCCCATGTCAGATGCATCTTTATCTTTATATCCATCTCTTTTCTTATCAGCTTTTTCTTTATCATTTTGCTTTTGAAGCTTAGAACCAAGTGGAGACCGATCTAACTCATCCGTACTGGATTTACCGTTCATATCAGAAGCATCTTCTTCTTTAAAACCTTCTCTATCTTTAGGTCTCTTTCTTTTATTAAATGCAAATGGAGACCTATCCACATCATCAGCTTTATTATCTGGTGCTTGAGAATTTTTAGACTTCTCTTTCTCTTCTTTTTGTTTTTCTTTTTGAAGTTTTGAACCAAGTGGTGATCTGTCAATTTCATCAGTCTTAGATTTACCATCCATATCTGAAGCTGCTTTTTCAACAAAGCCTTTTCCTTTAGACTCTTCTTTTTCCTTCTCTTTTTCTTTTTGAAGTTTTGAACCAAGTGGTGATCTGTCAATTTCATCAGTCTTAGATTTACCATCCATATCTGAAG
>CAKZJW010000099.1 GCA_937120495.1 uncultured Oligoflexia bacterium | reverse complement strand
CTTGCCTATAAGTCAATATTGAATCTTTTACTTTTATGCGACAAGTAATCCGTAATAAGCATATTTATGATACAAATAAGTAATTAATACTATAATAATGGAGGAATTTTATGGAACACAAACTACCAGAACTGCCGTGGGAAAAAACAGCTCTAGAGCCACATATTTCAGCTGAAACAATTGATTACCACTACGGTAAGCATCACAATGCTTATGTTACAAAGCTTAACGCTGGTATCAAAGGGACACAATTTGAAAGCTCTACACTTGAAGAAATTATCGCTTCTAGTGAAGGTGGACTTTTCAACAACGCCGCTCAAGTATGGAACCATACTTTTTACTGGAACTGTTTAGCCCCTAACAAAGGTGGAGAAGCTACTGGTGCAATCGCTGATAAGATTAACGCGAAGTGGGGATCTTTTGATAAATTCAAAGAAGAGTTCACTAATGCTGCTGCAACAAACTTTGGTTCAGGTTGGACTTGGTTAGTTGAGAACAATGGTGAAGTTGAAATTTTCAATACAGCAAATGCTGACACACCTTCAAAGCACAATAGAAAAGCTTTAATGACAATTGATGTTTGGGAACATGCTTACTATGTTGACTATAGAAATGCTCGTCCTAACTACATCAACGCTTTTTGGTCTTTAGTAAACTGGGACTTTGTTAACGCAAACTTATAATTTTTATTTAGGCCTAGCACTTGTGTTAGGCCATTTTTATTAATGCTACAAAAAACAGACAAACATATACTCGTTATTGAAGATCAAAAAGACATAAGTGAATTGATAACGATGCAACTCGAGCTACTGGGACATAATATTGATATTAGCCCCAATATAAAAAATGCCAATGAGAAGCTTCTTAAGAATCATTACGATCTTTTATTAATTGATAGAATGCTTCCTGATGGACTCGGTATAAACCTATGCCAAGACCTAAGAAAGAAAACTGAGTTTAAATCCACACCAATTATTTTTGTTACTGCACTTTCTGAACCGGAACATATTATTGAAGGCTTAGATGCAGGAGCTGATGACTATATCACGAAGCCATTTGATCTAAAAATTCTTCAAGCCAGAGTTCAAGCAAACCTTAGAAGAAACCTATCTAAACAATCAATACAAAATGAATTTAGACACGATAAAATTTTATTAAATACCAGTAAGTGTGAAGTTAAAATTGATGATATCCCTATCAATCTTACTCACTCAGAATATCAAATTCTTTGTCTCTTAATAAAAAACCCTGGTGTTGTACATTCGAGAAAAGAGCTTATATCCAAAATCCTTGGAGATGATATCCATGTTACCAACAGAGTCATAGACACTCATATTGTTGGACTTAGAAAAAAAATTAAAGAACAAGCAAAATATATTGAAACGATCAGAGGTGTTGGCTATAGGTTTACTCAAGAATGAAAAAACCATCAAAAAGCAACTCCCCCTTTCCTTTAAATTATTTTATCCAATCTGTTAGATCTCGAATTTTCTATATAACAATTACTGCCATCTTAGTTAGTCTAATTCATTTATCTTTAAAGGATAATATTTATAAAGCCGTAATTTTTACAACTCTAGCACTATGGGTAGTCGCTACAGTTCTAAGTTTTTGGCGAATCAAGCCATTCTCAAAAATATTAAAACGTCTGCAAAACATTGACATCAACCTTGATCACGCTGATCAAATACAGCTTCTTTACAAAAAGAACGAATGGGAAGTTGTAAATGGTATGTTAAATTTCATTGAAAAAGATATTTTAAATCAACAAACAAAACTTGAAGATCAAGACATCCAGTATGGACGAGTGTTTGAAGCGGTACCAAGTGCTATTGTTGTAGTCGATAAATTTCAAAACATTATTCAGTCAAACAAAGAATTCTCCACGCTATTTCAAAACCAAGATATTGAAACAAAACTATGGAAAATATTTTCACATGACGAACTTTTAAAAAAATTTGATAAAGCCATCGAAAATCAAAATGAAATGGAATTTTTAAATTACAAAGACGAAAAATCATCTTATTACTTTGATATTAAAATTTCTCCGTTTAAGAACAATGAAAACGAAACAATTGGTGCAATTGGTATTTTTCATAATATTAGTGCAAGAAAACTTTCAGAGAAAATGCGTGTCGATTTTGTTGCAAATGTTTCTCACGAGATCAGAACTCCCCTAACATCTATAAAAGGATACGCTCAATTACTTGAAGCTCAAACGAGTGAGCTTCCTCAAAACTTAAAGATGCTGACAGAAAAGATTAACTCTAATACTGAAAAATTAAAAGATCTCTTCGAGAACTTGTTAAAGCTATCAAAGATAGAATCTCAATATGAAATTAATAAAAAACAACTATGCCTCAACTCTCTTGTAAAGAAAGTTCACTCAGATATACAAGCAAAGTATCAGGGCAAAGAGTCTGAGCTAACAGTGGATATAGAAAACTTACCTATTTGGGCTGATGAAATGCTTTTTGAGCAAGTAATATCTAACTTGTTTGATAATGCTTTTAAGTATTCTCGAGGTAAAGTAAATCTAAATATCACCCAACTCCATACGAGTGGTTCTAGTGAAATTACTATAAAAGACAATGGAGCCGGTATTGCTCAAGATCAGATAGCAAGGATTTTTGAACGCTTTTACAGGATTCAAGACGAAAAATATCTTAATATTGAAGGATCAGGATTGGGACTTTCAATTGTTAAACATATAATCAACAAACATAATGGCGAGATACAAGTCTCTAGTAAACTAGGTGAAGGTTCTCAATTTATGATAAAGCTGCCTTTGGAGTCATAGTTGCTAAAATTTACGAGACTAATTTATTTTTCCCTAGCAATTGTTTTAGCATCAATTATCTGCCTGCCAATTGCTTGTCTGAGACCATTTAATTATAAAAACTCAGGTTTGTTTCTCAAAATATTTTATTATTTAGCATTACCAATTGGACTTAAAGGTGAAGTTATTAATGCTGAAAAGCGAGATCAGTCCCACCCTTCTATATTCGTTGGTAATCATCAAGACAATCTCGACATATGGGTTGCTTCGTTTGCCTTTCAAAATCGTATCGTAGCTCTTGGGAAAAAGGAGATTCTTTTAATTCCATTTTTTGGATTATTCTTTGGACTATCAGGAAATATTTTTATTAATCGGAAAAATAAAGAGAAGGCTAAACAAAGTTTGGAAAAAGTGAAAAGTACCTTGAATAAAAATAAAATTAGTGTTGTCATTTTTCCAGAAGGCCACAGAAACCCATCAAAGGCACTACTTCCATTTAAAAAGGGAGCTTTCATTACTGCAATTCAAGCTCAGCTTCCTATAACGATCTTCGCAATTTCTCGCTATACACAAAATATAGATCTCAATAAAAAGATCAAATCAAAAATTAAAATATCTTTTCTAGACCCAATACCTACAGTTGGATTAACTATAGAAGATGTTCCAGAGCTTTTAGAAAAATGTTCATCTCTTTTAGAAAGTGAAATTCAAAGAATCAGTTCTTAGTAATAATAATCTAAATTTAAGCTAATTAATGACCCTTTATAAGTATCTGTAGATAGTTCTCCAGATTGATCTTCTAACGAGTAATTGAAATTCAAGAAAATTTTCTTAAATAGCGGACGACTTAGGTTCATACCATAACTAATTAGGGATGTTGAATCTCTCTCATCATTATCAGTATAAGTCGTTTGAGTTGTTGAAATATATAAATTGGGGTTAAAAAGGCTGTAGAATTCTGGTAATAAGAAGTCGGCTCTAATAGTTAATGACCTATTGCTTGCGGCACTATCATTTTGGTAATCATTTAAATCAAATGAATTATATAAAAATATTGTGTACCGAGAAAGATTTACGACTTGCTCCCAGGTAAGCGAATGAGTTGTATATGATAAATCTGTCTCTTCATGATCTGATTGTGTATACGTGTACCTAAAAGTAGTTGGATTTTGATTCCAGAACTGAAGAGTCTCGCTCAGTTCAATAGAAAATGCATCACTCGCTTTTTCTAGAGTATCATCAGCGTCTCCATCATCAAGCTTATTTGTATAATCAAATTTCAAATAAGTTGTTGCTGGAAGATTATTATATACATGTTCATAGTTGACTTGAATCCCCGGTGTATAAGAGACACTATTATTTGTCTTAATGAAATCTGAATCTGAAGCGTAATTTGTATACGAAATATTTAGCTCTGGTGAGACTGAAAAAGATGAATTTGGATAAAAGGTATACCGAGCAAAGACTCCTGCATTTATAAAGTTACTTTCAATATCTTTTTTATCATTACTACTCTTTGTTTTATCGTCTAAGTTTCTAACATTATCATCAATATTATAGCTCAAGTTTCCTTTTATAAAATAACGTGGAAAGCTTGTTGGTCTACCATTTCGCATTTTAAATAAAAGTAAGTCATAACGTCTTTGTAGCTCTACTATCTTTTGCTTTATTTCTTTGGCTAGGCTTGAATTCTCATCTACCTCTAATGCTTTTTGATATTGAGGTATGACATATTTTTCAACGGCCACAAAACTATTTGGTAATTTTTCAACTCTATCAATATAAATATTTGCAACTTGCATTCTACTTGCTTGCAAAACATCTTTTTTATCTGAATCTTCACTTAGCTTTTCAATCATATTATAAAAGCCAACAGCTTTTTTAAAATCTTTCAATTCCTGTGAAATGAAAGCTATATAGTAGAGAGAGACAGCTACTTTATACTTATTTTTTACAGATTGCTTAAATGCAACTCTCGCCTCTTGAAGCCTCTCAGAAACATAGAGAGCTTGTCCGTACTCATAATGAATATCTTTTGCGTTGTATTTTTGCTTTATAGATTTTGCGAGAAATTTTATTCCTTCATCATATTCATTTAATCGAATATTAGAGAGTCCTCTCCAATAATTTACAATTTTATTATCAACAGGTCTTCGATCAAAGATATCTAGGATTTTTTCGTATTTTCCTTGTTCATATAATTTTTTAATCGGATCTTGGAATTTAGAAGTATTTGCAAAGGTTGAACCTACAAATAGGATAGTTATTATTATATATAGTTTTTTCATAACTTATTATAATCAGGAAAATTGACAAAAAAAAGAGGCTTACAAAGTAGGCCTCTTTTTCCTTAGTTATTAAGTCGTCTATTTATTTATATTTGCTCTAACTCTTGTCTTACCACTTGGTGCAGAGTTATTAGGACCCGGAGGGGCTGCATTATGTGAGCCTGGAGGTCTAGTTTCCTCACCTTGGATCACCGGTGGCAGATCAAGGCCACCTTCTTTATTATTTTTATTTGTGCTTGCTGGAGAAGGCCCCCTTAAAGGTTTACCATCACTACCAACTGTTTCAATTTTATCAAAAGATGGTACTTCATTTAAAGGTTTTATTTCAAGATTAACGAACTGTTTTTGTCCACCAATTTCTTTTAATAATTTACCATCATCAGTTATTGTAAATGACTTTGGTGGAACATAACTTCCCAAACTATCGACAGTACCAGTAGAGCTAGATACCCACTCCTTTGAATTACTATCGTAAACTGCATCACTTCCTATAGGAATAATAGTTCCTGAGTCTATATGAACGATTGAGCCGTCAACAGGTTTAACTCTGTCTCCTTGAACAAATCCCTTTGATTTATTGTATGATTCAGCTTGAGATGCCTTATTAGAGTTATTACTAGATACAGTCTCTCCAGAAAGTCCCTCTGGTGTAATAGATCTAGATTTCTTAACAAGGTTTTTTGTTTTTTTCTTCGCGATAAAGCTTTCATTTTTTTCTAATGCTTTAAACTGTTTTGAAGATAACTTTGAAGGCACTGTTGGTTTTTTTAGATCAAACCTTGAAACAGAAAATTGGCCAGGTTTAATCCTATATCCTTTATTAACAATCGCCTCTAAATTAGAAAGTTTATTCTTTTTATTTAGCTTATTGAAAACAACTGAACCTTCAAAAAGAACTGCCGTAGAAGCACCTGTTTTTTTGTTTGTAGTAAAAACAAAATCTGTTCCCCTAATTCCCATTACAGCTGACTTTGATTTAACAAACAGTTTTGATCTATTTTTTTTCATATTCAAATAGTTTTTTGATACTTTAGATCTAATTTTTCCACTAATTACATTTAAAACTCCAGCTTCATTTTTTGAAAATTTTTCAATTTTCATCTCAGAAGAAGGCCCAACATTTACTGTTGATTTATCTATAAAGCTAAGCTTAACAAAGCTTCTCTTAGAGGTTTTAACCACCGAGCCTTGCTCAATCCAGTCACCTTTTTTTAGCTCTATATTACTGCCATCTGTATTAATAACAGTAGCACTTCCTTTTTTTATTTTAACAATTGCAACCTTATTTCCCCTTTGGCCAGCAAATGCAAATAAGATAAAAGTAAGTGATAAAGATAAAAATATTATTTTTTTCATATAAACCTCGTCTCAATACTTTTCGGCTTAAAAACAAAAAGCTTCAATTGAGTGACCTAAATTATCTCAAATGAATAAGATTCAACATAAGCCCCACGAATTTTCAATAACTTAGGTCTAAAAGCTTAAGGAACTTGAAGCGAAAATTACTCGAATTCTTGGCAAATTGTCTGATTGTGGATGTAGGGATTAAAGCCGATTAGATGTTCAAATTTAATAGCCACATCCTTTCTCAAAACCGCAGGGAAGATTTCATTAAACTTACATGCAGCGAAGCTTTCAGCATACCATTCAGAGATTGAACTCAAAGCGTATAAACTTGGAATTTTAAATTTAAAAAGAAAACTCGATTGTAACTCTTTAGTTGTGCTCTCGCTTTTTACAAACCATTTTGTTTTCTTCAAATTTTTTATATAATCAACATCTACTCGATAGCTCCTTAGAAGCTTATTAATTGTTTTTAAATATTCTTGATGCTGTTGCAAATAATATTCGTATGGCTTCTTCGTATAAAGAAGGTTTTCTGGGATTTGAATCATCTTCTTTGCTTTTTCTCTATTTTTTGAAAGATAAATTGAATTCGAAAGATTTATGTCAAATTTCCAACCGTATTTTTTTGCTAATGAATAAATACCCGTTTCTTTAGAATGAGCAATTTCATGTAAAAGACTATGAACTAGAAGTGGAACCACAACGGAGTCTGTATATTTTTTATAAGATACGAGTTTGAATTCTTTTTCTTTTTTATTTTTTAAATAATTTATTAATTCATCAATATAAATTTCTAAAGACTTCGATTGCTGATTAAAGCTAAAAAACGTTTTCTTCCCAAATTGAACAAGTGGTTTACGAACGACTAAAGATTTAATTCGAGGTTTATCTTTTACGACTTTAAGAATACTTAAAAAGATCTTCAACACCAGTGCATCATGTTTTCTTTCATTAAACTCTAGCAGTCGAATACCAAGCTGTTTATAAGTTTGATACATTTGTTCTTTTTTTACTTTTTCCAAATTAAAGTAATTCGTGAGTTTTTCAGAGTCCATAATTTTAAATTTCACTTTACCTAGAGAAGTATCATGAAGATTAATAACTCCATCATTATCCCAATCATTATCCTCAGCCGCAAGAACAGTTTGATGCCCAGATCTGGATAGAGTAAAGTCTCTAATTCCATCTTTATCAAAATCACTTTTTAATAAGTTGAGAGGTATCTTGTACTTCGCTGCTAAATCAGCAAGGGATTCCCACTCTTTTTTTGATGCTATCTTTTCTTTTTTTATCAAATTCTTAACTGGAAAATCATTTACCTGAAAACTAATGGGTACTTGAAATAAAACAAACTCTTGGGTTCTTTTGCGCTTTAATAATCTTCGAAGATTTTTAATCAACGAATCCTCTTCTTCGGGATAGCTTTTAGGAGTAATGATCTCGTAATCAATTTCAGCAAGCTCCAAACGCCTTGATAGGTCATTGACATGAAGACCTCCAATTATAACCGTAGGGTTCTGCGACAAATGTTTTTTTATTTTTTTGAAAAAATAATTATTTCTTTGCTTAATTAAAGCCTGAAATTTATCAAGTTCTAAGATTGCTTTTTCTCGAGCAATTTCCTCTGCAATCTCTCCCTTTTTTAAAGGGATCATGTTTAAAAATGCTCGTTTATACTTTTCATATTTTTTAAAGTCCTTATGCCTGTATTCTGAAAGTCTCTGATAAAAACTTGTAAATCCCTTCAACTCAGAAAAAGCAAGATTGTTCTCTTTAACCAAGCTTAAATTATCTCCACACTCTATTTCAACTCCATTACTATACTTAGCCTTCATCTTTAAAGGTACTGGAGCTAGTATTTCGTCAATTTTATTTTTTTTCTTCTTCAATCTCTCAAGTGTCCATCCATTAAAGTTGTCCAAGAAATACTTACTCGATTCTTCACATCCTTCAGCAATGACCAAATTCGATTTTTTTAGTTTAAGTAACCTTTCCATTTTTTGAAAAATTTCTAATTGATTTTTATACTTGGGTGAGTGTTTTGAATTTTCAATATCCAAAGTACTTTCATTCGGAGACAAGTGCCATTGTTTAATTAAGTAAACTTTTTTTGCTGAGCAACCTGTAAAAAGAACTATAAATAATAGAATTGCTATTTTTTGCATTGAGCTTCCCATATATTACTTTTAATTTTTTGTTTCTTACTTTTTTTGAAATAAATTTCACATTCCATGCTATCAACCGGATCTTTTTTAGCCCATACAGTAAACATCTCTTTCTCTTCCACATTCAGAATTAAGTTACGAGGATAATTTTCAAACATATATTGGTAAATTCTTGCAACATCCCCCCTCTTAGATGCTGGGGGAGAAAAAAACTTTTTTGACTGCTTGGCCCCTGTAGAGCATATCGGTTTTGCCTTACCTAGCCCTTTTATTTTCTTTGCTGACCGCCAAGCATTAACAGTTCCGACAACAGGAACTAGATTAATCAGGTCTGCTGCCATATAACGAAAGTCCTTATTTTTTTTAGTTGCACATTTTCGAGATGAGATTTTTTTTAATTTGCCATTTTTCTTTTGTCTCGGTGGACAAATTTTCTTTGACTGTTTCCACTCTACGAATGTTTTTCCGAAACGAGATGCTGGAACGACATGTTCCCACTCTAGACGAGAATCTCTTTTTCTTCTTTTTTTTGAATTTAAATTACAGCCAGATTTTATTGATTTTTTCTGATAAGCACAATTACAGTAAAATGTTTTATTTTTGTTACCATATATATTTCGAAGAACGCTTTTTGCTTCACCAAAATTTGGAATAGATTTATTCTGAGCTAAAACAGACATACTGAAGAGAAGTATAAACAAAGTTTTCATGTTGAAATTATTTCAAAAGATTAGAGTTATGGCTACGCTATTCCTCTTGCAAGGGCCATAAATTGGTCGATACTTTCTTGTCTACGCTCATATAAAGAAATGAAATAATCGAGTTTACCATCAGAAAGCTCTTTTAAATCAAGTGTTACATAGCCAGAGTCTGAATTATATTTTTCAATATTTTTTACTAGACCATCAAGCTCTATTTCAACCTTGCATTTATCATAAATAAATTTAACAAGAAGTGACAATGGCTCATCTTCACTTAGATTAATACCACCCTTTATATCAAGTATAACTTGATCCTCACTAAAACTCTCAAAGCGGCACTCCGTATTTTCAAGCCCCTCTAACTCTATATTTAATTCTCCATCTTCAAGGTTAAGAAGTCCCTTCTCTCCTGCTTTGTTAATATATTCAACAAGCCCTTGAGCCTGCCTTTCTTCAAGACTTACCTTAAACTTCGAATCTTTAAACTCTTTGTTTTCCTCTAAAGAGGAAAGATCTGCTTCCCCAACATCATCAAACAAAAAGCTTTCTTCTTGTTCTATATTTAAGCTTGATCGCTGGTTCCTAATATAAGAGTTTTCACCACTCTCTCTCTCTTCAATTTTTCTATATTCTAAGTCACCATCTTTTTCTTGAATTTTTTTCAAAAGGGATCTTACAAGCATTTTAACTTTTAATTCAAGGTTCTTAGAACTCGAGTTTGTTTTTAAAATATTTGAACACCCTTGATTTAAAAGTATATTCTCTGCTTTTTCATTATATTGATCAAAGAATGCAATAGCCTTAAATGGATTCTTTCCCTTTTTTAAACTTTTTAATGTCTTCGCAACCTCAACAAAGCTCGACTTATCTTTAACATTAAAAATATAAAGTATATTCGTATTTGAACTTTTAAACTCGTTCAAACTCTCCAAGTTTTCAAAACTTGTAAAAGTAATTTCTTCACTTGCCTGGGCGAGTCGCTCTAAAACTTCGAGATGATCTTTTAGGGGGCTGAGATTTAATGAGACAATATTTATTAGTATTTTTTCCATTTACTAATTATATACTGCTACCTCAAATTCTAATTTTCTATTTATAAGAGATTCTAACAAATTGATATTACGTACAATGAACAACTAAGTATTCTTTATTTAGTAAAAAACAAGCTCACTTTATTGGCAATATATTACGCTATTTAGTTCGAAGAATGAGATGATAACCGAACTGTGTCTTAACTATTCCAGACAATTGACCAACTTTAAGACTGAGTAATTCTTTCTCAAAGGTCTTAACCATCATGCCTTTTCCAAAAAGTCCAAGGTCTCCACCATCTTTAGCCGATCCGCACAGAGAAAAATCTTTAGCAAGATCTTCAAATTGTTCACCATTCTTAATCTTCTTAAAGATATCTTCAGCTTCGTAGCTGTGCTCGACTAGTATATGTTTTGCTCCAAGTTTCATAATGTTCTACTTTTTTAAATTTGATAATAATAATAATGGCGGGGCGTGAGGGATTCGAACCCCCGACCAAATGGTTCGAAGCCATCTACTCTATCCAGCTGAGCTAACACCCCGTTAGCATATTTTTAATTTCTTTTCGATACTCTTTCAATAGTAAAAACTAAAATGAACCCAATAAGAGCTAAAAAGAAAGCCCAAATAACTTCTTGGCTTAACTCTGAGGGGTAAATATTAATCTCTTTTAAAATATATGTTTTTCCTCTTATTATTTTGGATTCAATCACTTCTTTCCATGGCCAAATTTTTTTAAGAGAAGCAATCATAAAACCAATAAGAAAGCTCATTAAAATTGTTCGATGTGCTTTTAAAAGATAATTCAGAACTTTAGAAAAACTTAATAGTCCAACCAGGCATCCTAATGAGAAAATGACTATTGTATTAATACTTTCTAGTGAAAAAGGATTCTTTAGAGCGCCTGTGACAAATTCATATTTACCTAAAATCAAAAGCAAGAAGGACCCACTTATTCCTGGTAGAATCATCGCACAGATTGCAATCATCCCTGAACCAAAAAGAAACGCTGGGCTATCAGGAGTAGTTACAGGAATAAGACTAATTACCATATTTCCTATTACTGCACCTGTCATCATAGATAAAATAACTTTGTGATTCTTCAAGCAATCCATCTGCTTCATCATAAAAAGTATAGAAGCTAGTATTAAACCAAAAAATAGTGACCAGGTTAAAACAGTATAGTTATTCATAAAGTAGTGCATTACCCTACTCATAGAAACAACAGCAATTATAATTCCACAAAACAGCGGGAGTAAAAATTTTATATTAATATGAGTCAGAGCGGATTTTATTTCAAATTTGAGTATTTTTTTAGCAAACTCAATATTCACAGAACTAATTGAAGCCACAAGTTCATCATAGATACCTGTTACAAAGGCTACTGTTCCCCCTGATACGCCAGGGACAATATCAGCAAGTCCCATTGAGAAGCCTTTTAAAATCAACCTTAGCAAAGCTTACTCCTCAAGGTCTTTTTCAATATTTAGTAGCTCATCAATCTCTTCAATGTCAAACTCTGTTAGACCGTAAGGGTTTTCTTTGTCGTTAAGGTCTTCGTCTAAATATCTCTTACCAAAGTTTTCTTCTATTTCATCTAAAGATTCTTGTTGCTCGTAAAGTAGGTTTTTCTCCATACCGTCTAGGGATTCATTTTCAAGTAACTTATCCTCATCAAGTCTTGCTTCATTAAGCATTTGTTCAGCTGTTTCAATCTCTTTTTCAAGTTTCTCTAAAGATCTAAGGTCGCGCTCACCTTCAGTCATTATCGACTTCTCGCGTTCTTGTCTCTCTAACTCAGCCAATTCATCTTCAGTAAATTGTATCTTATCAGCCTTATCTAAAAGGGCATCATTTAAATCATCAATATTAAGTTCAACATCTAGGTTCTCTAGAGCTTGATCTTCTAGCCTTGTCGCCTCTCCTGAGTTGATTCTTGATTTAAGTTTCATCGCTCTTGCTGCAGATTCCTTCGTTTTAGAAATAGCTAAATCTCCAATGAGAAAGTCTCTTACACTTTGAGTAATAAGAACTGTTGAGAAGTTATCGGTTAGGGAAATAACAACTGCCTCTCCATTTTTATACGTAGGATTATCTGTTATATTCTTTCCAGTTCCTCTATCTTTAAAACCATAGATTTCAAAAACATTCCCCATCTCAACACCATCAGCACGACCTCTATCTAAATAAACAACATCACCAAAAGAGGCAACGCTCATTCGATCGACAAAGCCACCAATCAAAACTGATTCTATAATTTTTGAATTAAAAGTTTTTGTAATTCTTTCTATTTTTGGAGTATAAACAGTAACTCTGTCCCCACGATTAACTATCCCTGCAGATTCAATAATTTCACAGTACCAAAGATCATCATGCTTACTAATTGTTTGAATACTTCCAACAATTGTATATTTTGTTCCACTTCGATCTGAATTTTTATGAGAAACACTGCCTTGAGATTTATAGATAGAGAATTTATCACCTTCAATAACATTTATATTATCATCAAATTTGATATAGATATGATCAAATTTATTAAATGCTGCTTGCTCAGAGATTGCGGAGTCCACTTTACCAAAGTCTTGGACAACATTCGTTGAAAGAAAAGTATTTAAATAAAATCCTTCTTTAAAGTTGTAGCTAATTTTAGCATTTCTATCAAACCCAGAGTTATCGTATTGCTCAGCAGGAATTTCAATATCGAAGTCTGGCCTTGGTGGCTCATATGCCTCGTACTCTCTTATTAGGTTTTGATCCGAAACTGACTTTAGATCTTCATCTGTCTCTAAAGAGGCATACTGAATAAAAATATTTTCATTTTTCAGTCTTTCTTTTTCATTTAACCATTCTGGCTTTGCATCATCTCCCCATTTAGAAAATTCATCATCTTTAAGAATTGATGATTTTGCAACATTGGGAACTTTTATTGTTTTACCATTTTGATTAATAGAAATCGTTGGAAGATTATTACCTGCTCCAGTACTCAATGAAAGAATCATTCCAGGTTCAATCAAATGGGGGTTTGTTATGTATGGATTTAAAGACCAAATTTTTGCATAGTAAAAACCAGAACCAAAAATTCGCTTAGAAATCTTCCAAAGCCAATCACCTCTAACAACAGTATATGACGTTTCACCACTTACACTGGCTATTTCTTTCCATTCATCATAAGGAATTTTTCCTTGCATATTTTTTGCAACTTCAAGAAGTTCTTTTTCTTCTTTACCAACATCAAATATCAGAAGATTCCCTTCATCGTTAGCACCCATGATCATAGGTTTATTTGTTTTATTAATTTCTTTAACAATATCCTTGCTCTCTTCTTCTGGAAGGGTGAATTCCAGATCACCAAGATCATCCTTCAGAGACTCAAGCTCATCTTCTTCTTCTTTAACAACCTTTTGAGCATCTGATATTTCTGCCTTTTTATCCTCAGGGAACTCCTCCAATAAAAGCTCCATATCTTCGGGATCCTCTAATTCAAGGTCCATTGGAACCTGAGAATAGGCTGACAAAGTCATCAAAACAGACATAAGAGTGAATAGTATTTTAAGTTTTATAAACAATTATTTCCCTTAACTATTAATTCCAAAAAAATCTTTTAACATCGATCTATATCTTAATTTTTTATCAGTTAATCCTAATCCATCACAAGACAAAACAGCTCCTTTCAAAGCATCTAAAACTTTTCCTGAAAACGCATTACTTGTAATGATTTGTTCAAAGACTTGAAGTGATAAATCAAATTGATTCTTCTCAAGATAGATTGAACCTATTTGCATTCGTGCTCGAACTTGAATTTGTTCAACTTTTGATCTCTCTAAATACTGAAATACTTTAAGAGCATCATCAACTTTACCATTTGTTTTTAAAGCCAAACCTTTTTTATATGATTGCAACTCACTTGTTACGCTACCACTATCAATGACAGCCGAAACTTTTTCTACTTCAGCTTCAAGCCCCCCCTTACCAAAAACATCAACCGTTTCAGTGTGAGCGTGGCCAGTAGACTTTGCTAATTCATCAATCTGATCAAATTTAGATTTATTGTTTTGAGTAGAAGTTGTTGCTTGGTATTTTTCAGATAAATTTTTGTATTTTATAACAAGATCATCATATTTGGCCCTAGGGACCCACTTTGACATCTTCTTTTGTTGCTCTTGTCTTTGCTTTGCTTCTTCGTCATCAATCATCTTTCTTGATGACTCAATCCATGAAGAACACCCTACAGCCCCAATTAATGCGGTAGAACAAAGAATAAGCTTAACCGTTGATTTCATTTTCTAGTCCTCCGTGACTATTTGCGAGAAAATGCGCTGCTTTATATATATTTTAAGGCTTGAGAAGATGCTAAGTCAATGTTATTTAACGAGTGGTAAAAAGAGGAACAAAAATGAGCCGTTATAAAGAGACTAAAGAACTCAGACAAGTGACAATTAGAGTAAAAAAAGAGCACTCTAGTTTTTTTTATTTCACTATGGAAGCTAATGATAACATAGCATTTTACTCAACCTTGCCTGGAGAAAAATCTTCTCTCGTTAGAGATATTAAGATCACCTTAACTCCTGAGTTATCTGAACATATGGATGGGATTTTTAATCATTTCAAAAATAGATATCCCCTAGAGATTCTAGAGGATATTGTAATTATAGATTCTTAAAGGTTTTCTTTTATAAACTCTAAAACATCATCATGATGACTTTTCGTTTTAACCTTATTCATAATATGAACAAGTCTTCCGTCTTTATCGATAATAAAAGTTTGTCTTAATATTCCATCGTATTTTTTTCCCATAAATTGCTTTGGACCCCAAGAACCATATTTATCTGCAATTTTATGATCTTCATCCGACAATAAAGTAAAGTTTAACTCTTGTTTGTCTTCAAATCTTTTAAGTCTTTCAAATGGATCGGGGCTCAATGCAAGAACTTCTGTTTTTACTTTTGCGAACTCTTTTTTATAATCTCTGATTCCACATGCTTGAACAGTACAGCCAGGAGTCATCGCTTTTGGATAAAAATAAACCACAACGTTTTTCTTACCTCTGAAATCTTTTAAAGATACTTTCTTTCCATTTTGATCGTTCAAAGTAAATACTGGTGCTAAATTTCCAATTTTTGGTAATGCCATCTCTTCTCTCCTTAAAAATTATCTCTTAGTTTTCTTAATTTAATAAAAATTTCTTTATTACTCATACTCTTAAATTGCTCTTGTTTCTTTAACTGCTCTAGTCTCAAAAAAGGATTAATTTTTTTTTCATCATTTATATTTGTATTTATAAATTCTTTTTCTTGGTTTTGGACTTTTCGTTTATTCATAAGTTTTTCTACATCCTTATTATCTGGCTCAACTCCTAAAGCAAACTTTAAGTTCGTTAGAAGGTAATCGTGAGATGGATATAGTTTAGTTCCATCATCTAATAATTCTCTTAACATTTCCGTAGAACAATAATGCTCGTCTACATTCCCACCATTTTTACAGTTCCCAACTCCTGCATTAAAAAGAGCATCACCGCAGATGATACCTATCATTTGATCTTTTTCAATCAATAAATAGCAAATATGATTATCAACATGGCCCGGAGTATAAATTGCTTTTACCCACTCCGTTTCACTGAGTTTAAAAACTTCTCCATCCATAAGTTCAATATGACTTGTCCCCTCGAGTTCAAGAAATTTTTCATTATCCCTAATGTGATCATGGTGAGTATGGGTATTAAATAAAAATTTTGGATTCAGATTTAAGGATTCCGAAACAGGAAGAGTAATCTTCAAATCATAAGGATCAAAGAAGATGGCTTCTTTGCTTTTCTCGCTATAGACGATATAGTTATAATTTCTTAATGGATTATTCATATACTGTTGAATAATCTTCATAAAAGGGCTCCAGATGCTTACCAATGATTTGATACTCAATATATTTTACTATATTGCCACTTTAGTTCTTATAGTAAAAGTTTTTCTTCTTATTATTAATATTAGGTATATTTCAAAAAATGCAAATACGGTTCCTCAAAAGTTTTCTCAAAAAATTAGCTTAGAAGAGCATCAAAAAGCTGCGTGCTATTCTCAGTCTCGGTTAAAATTTAAAGTAGTAGCTACTCTATATCATTTTATTTTATTACTCGCATGGCTTCCTTTTGGAGGATTAGAAAAACTGGACCAACTAACAAGAGGGCTTGGCTACAGTTCTGACACGGCTAGCTTTATATTCTTTGGCATTTATTTAATAATTTCGATTGTTCTTTCTCTTCCAGAGTCCATTTATTCAACGTTTTTTATTGAAGCAAAGTATGGCTTCAATAAAACGACATCTCGTATTTTTATAAATGACTTGATCAAGCAATTTCTTTTAACAATTTGTCTAATGTTCCCTGTGCTTTATGCTATCTTTGCGTTTATAGAAAACTTTGAGCACGTGTGGTGGATATATTCTTGGATTTGTCTTGTTGCTTTCCAATTTTTATTAATGTGGGCTTATCCCAAAATTATATCTCCTCTTTTCAATAAATTCTCTCCTTTGGATGATGAGGAGCTAACTTCTAAAGTTCAAAAGCTTAGTTCTGATACGAAAATTAAATTTAAAGATTATTATGTTATGAATGCCTCGCTAAGAAGCTCTCATGGTAATGCCTATTTCACAGGTTTTGGTAAAAATAAAAGAATTGTCTTCTTTGATACTCTTCTCAACAGTTTGTCTTCAAATGAAGTTGTCGCAGTTCTTGCTCATGAACTCGGGCACCTAAAAGAAAAGCATATTTTAAAATCGATGGTCATAAGTACTATTAGTCTTGGTATTGGTTTTTATATTTTATATCTCAGCTATAACTACACTGAGCTGTACTCTAGTTTTTCTCTTGAAAAGTCTAAACATATAGCTCTACTTCTTTTTACATTTCTAATTCCTCAAGCAACTTTTTTTCTAACACCTATCATGAGTTGGTTATCTCGAAGAAATGAATATTCTGCTGATAGATTCAGCGTTCGACACTCGAGTGGAAATGATTTAATCAATGCGCTTGTTAAAATGTATAAAGACAACTCAAGTTCATTAACCCCAAGTCCAATATTTAGCAAATTCTATAACTCACACCCTCCAGCTTTAGAGAGAGTAGAGTTTATTGAATCCATTAGTACTAATTAGTTTCTAATAGAGATTCTTTAAGAAACTTAAAATATGGTGATCGAAATTTTTCAATTTCATTATGTAACTCGTGATAGCCGTTTTCAATAGTGACAACCTTGGCATTTTTTTCAATTTTGGAGAAGTATTCCAAAGCAGAGTTTGGATTTATTAGCTTATCCTCTCCAGCAAGCGCCACAAATAAAGGACAAGATACCCTAAGAGGTTTAGAGAATACATCCCTTGCTTCTGCTAAAATATTAAAAAATAATCGAGAATGTATTTTTAACGAATTAAGCGGGTCTTTTATATAGTTATCGTAAACTCTTGTGTCGTGAGAAAGCTTTTTAATATCTAGCATTCCTCCCAAAGCAATTGATTGATTCAAATTTCCCAGAGCACTTGAGAACCCTAGAGGAGCAATCTCAAACATTTTTCCTAAAACACCAGGACCAGCAACTGGAGGACCACTCAAAAACACTTTTTCAGGGTAATTCTTATCAGATACTTTCTTTTGAAGATATGAAGCCGTTACAAGAGAGCCCATTGAGTGAGCAAACAACATATGCCTGTTCATTTTATAATTATCTTTTAAAAATGCAATTACACTATCTAAGTCTTCGACATACTTTGAAAAGTTCTCAACATACGATTTTTTTCCTCCACTCTTTCCATGACCTCTAAGGTCCCAGCGGCAAATATTAAAATATTGTGAAAAAATCTTATCAAAATACTCATGTCTTCCTGAATGTTCGCCTAATCCGTGAGTTACGATAATCCATACAGGACTTCCATTCTCTAAAACAGTAAGATTTAACTCTAATTCATCTTTAGTTTTAATTTTCTTCGATTCACCGATCATAATTTTTCCCCTTTACAGGATTTTAATATCTGTCATAATTTTTATATGTACTGTCCAATCTGTTTTAATAATACATTAAAATTGGCTCATAGTGGAGTGGTTAAAGTTACCATTAACGGAAAATCGAAACCCACAAGTCAATTTATCTATAACTTGAAAAGTGATAAGCAAGAGCAAATCAATAGTCGACTCAAGGATGTGCTCACAGAGTATTTTCAGTGGTATAAGACTCTTCAAAATAGAGATCTCATCAAGAATATTGACTTAACTTCTTATGACTTTATATGTAGTGAAGGGTGTAAAATCAGTTTAAATCACAAGATTAGTGTTATTGATTTAGTAGTTCCACAAGCAGACTTTAAGAATGTTTCTCAACAAGTGGCAGACGAACATGATATAAGTATTGCCCTTTAATTCTATAGAGGAAGTTCTAGCTTAACTTCTAATTCTAGGAAGCCACCGTATCTGAAATCATTTTTATCAAGTTTATTTACAGAAATAAAAGTATCAAATTTTATATTTGTTGATTTTTGGAGCATAGGAACTAAGTTTATAGGATTAACCTTAACTTCAGCGCATGTTAAAATCGTACACCCTTCAATATCGTAAACACCAACAGATCTTAGATCTTCATTTTGCTCTTGAATTGTTTTAAAAAATAATGCTCTTGATCTTTTTGTATGTAGTTCAACAACCATACTATTACCAAGAAAAGTTATATCTCGTACTGACTTCTTAAAAGCCTCTCTCGAGAAGAATTTTTTTGTTTTCACTAACTGGTGTTTATCAATTCTAGCGATGAATGTTTTACCGTTATCTCTTATCTCACCACTTTTTCTTAACTCACTATACTTCGCTCGATTTACATCGTTATCGAGTTTCGCAATATTTAAATCATAATAAAGGTCGTCTTCAGATTGATTGGGTCTAAGGATTGGGTTTTCAAAGCTTCTGAGCTGTGGTCCCCAAGCTTTTTTCATTGATCGTTTAAATTCTTTTTTACTTAAAGCCATCATTGCATCTTGATCAAGAAAATCAAGGTCTTCTGGCTTTTGTAGTGCCGAAATATTTAGAAAGAATTTATCTAACAAAAGAATCGTTGAAGGTTTTGTTCTTCTTGCTACTTCACATTCTTTATCAGTGATTAAGCAAGGCTCAACTGCTAAAAATAATTTTTTTACTCTCGCTGACTTGATAATCTTAGGGTCTATCTCTGGAAATTCGTCATAATTGATCGAAACCTTCCATCTACTTTGTACTCCAAAACTTAAACCTAGGTTTGCAACTTTGAAAAGAATATCTTCTTTTAACTGAGCAAAAAAACCTTTTTCACTTACAGGAACAGCGACATCAGCACTAATACCAGGAGAAATATTCTTATCTTCCCCACCGGTAAGAGAGATAGCACTACTTACTTCGTCTAAAATATCATCTACATCATATCGTTGAATTGTATTTTGAGTTAAAGAGATTTTAATGGGAACAGTGATTTCTTTTCCCTTAGCAAGGCCTAAACTTTCAAAACGCTCAGAAAGACTTTCTGCTTTAGCCAATGAATCGATACTCGTCTTTTCAGTACAAGAAAAACAAATCAAAAATAATAGAATGAGAGAAATATTTTTTCTCAAGTTACCTCCGTTGCGTATAGGAAATATTAACTCAAAAATAAATTTTTCTGTAAAAATTCAAACAGGGTATGTCTTTTTTACACACCGCATTATAAAAAATAGAAATTTCCCTTAGAATATTTAAATACAAGTATTCTGGAGAGATAAGAAGTGGCAAAAAACAAATCAATTTTCATGTTGGGATTATTAGCTTTCAATGGCTTAGCGTTTGCTCAATACCATAAAACCCTTCCAAAAGGCGTTAGAGTTGGTGTTTATAAAAACGTTCAAGCTGAAGTTAATTCAAGTTTTAACCAAGCCAACTCTGAAGCCCCTATTTCTTATAAAATTAAAGGTGATAGCGAGTTTCTTGACTCTCTTGATGACGAAACAATTCAATCTGCTCTAGATATTCTTAGAGATTATCCAGATGCATACAGTAAATTAAATTTAGGTACTTACAAGGTTGAGGGTAAAGCAAATATTAATGTTGATGGATATGGCCTGGCTTATGGAATAACCAATAAGCTTACTGTTTATACTGCTGTTCCAGTTTATAAAGCGAACGTTAAGCTTAAGTACAAAAGGTCTGAACAAAATAGTTATGGAGATGTATCTGATATTCTTCAAAATAATACTGGAGATGACTTTGCACAAGCCATTGGAACTTTTCTTGATCAATACTCAGGTCAGCTAGATGTAAATAGTAATTTTCTACAAAACCTCGTAACGAATGGTTTTGGTTATGAAGAAGTTGGTGACTGGCAAGGTGAAGGCCTTGGAGATATTGAGCTTGGAATGATGTATAACTTTCTAACAAGACGAAATTATGGACTTAAAGCTACTTTTGGAACAATTGCTCCAACAGGTAGAGTTGATGATCCTGATGTTATTCAAGATATTGGTTTTGGTGATGGCCAATGGGATTTATTTGCAGAAGTTGGTGGAAGTTATCTACTTACTAACAGAATTACTCTTAGTTCATATTTTAGATATACCTACCAGTTTGCCTCTGACAAAACGTTAAGAGTGCCTTATGGAAAAGATGTGAATCTTGGAGATGAATCAACAAACTATAACGAAAAACTAGGAAACAAAGCCCTGATTAATTTCTCAGCAAGCTATGCTCTAAATGATTGGGCATCGATATCTTCTTCGTATGAATATGAAAACATTGGTAAAGCAAAGTACACTGCTGATAATTCAGAATATGCTTACTCTGAGAGCTACCTTGCTGCAAACTCAAACTCAACTTCTCACAACTTAAGAGTCGCTGCTGAACTATCAAGTGTAACTCTTTATACGCAAAAGAAATTTATACTTCCGGGTTCAATCGGATTCGCTTACCAAAGAATGCTTTATGGAACAAATACAGAGAAAGTTGATAGGTATGAGTTAGAATTTAGAATGTTTTTCTAGAATCATATAAATTTCTTTGAATTACTCTTTAACAAATAACAGGTAATACACCCGACTGAGCTTAGGTACCTAAAAACTACTTTTTAAAACTTATTATTCTTCAAAAGCACAACCTAACCTACTGATTTCATTAATTAATATCCTCAAAATAAATCCAATCTCATCCAATAATTGAAGTTGAAAAATACTCTTACTTTGAACACAATCAAGAATTAAACTTATCCTATTTATTTTCGACTAGATTTTAGACATCTAATGACTGTAAAAAATACAAAATTAATGCTCTATCCTAAGTGTTGATCAACTATTACACTTTTTTTAGCTCAAAGCGTAAAATATATTTGCAACGCACAGTGTTATGATGTATATTAATCATACTATTATTGTCAGTTTTTGTGGATGGATTCAACAGAAGACGTAATTTAATCCGAGGTATGATGTGAAAGAGACGAAAAAAAGTCGTAAAGATTACAACCCTAATCTAGGTTTTATTGGGAATGCAGAAGTAACTGTTTCCAATTATCTATTTTCAGCTAAGAAGCTCAGAAAGGCATACAATCATGCCAAGCCACTAGCGAAAAGAATTCTAGATAAAGAAGTGCGTACTCATTACGAAGAAAGTAAAAAACTAACAAAGTTTTTGAAAAATAGAGATTTAACTTTCTCTAAAAAAACAGCGAAAGGATACAAAACGTTTGTAGTTCCATGTACTACGACAGTTGTCCCTCTTCAAAAGTCATTATTCAATGAAGTTGAGCAGGCTGCACAAAGACTTATGATCTCACTTCGATGTGTACTTCAAGATATTTATGGTTCTGATAAACTTGAATCATCTGATTTTGTAAAATCACTTCCAGAAAGTGTTCAAAAGATTTTTATAGAATCAATAAAAAGTTCATCATCTTACTATCCACAACTTCATCATAAAAATATGAAAGACTACCCTTTCCTAGATAATGTTGGATTGGATCTTGTATTAGTTGAAGACTACCTTCAAAAATCGAAGAGTTTTCCAAAGTTAATTGCAAAGAAAAAAGAAAGCGAGATTCCTGGACTTCCATTTAGAATTTTAGAAATCAATGCTGGTTCTCCTTCTGGAGCATCAAACAATATGAATATGCTTGAAGGAATTCAAAGACAAAATCCAGAGATCTTAAATTCTCTTGGCAATATGATGCCTAATGATCATTTTCAAGTTCTAGGGGAAACATTCAAATCTCTTGGAGAAAGCTGGACAGGTGTAACTGACGGCGTTCAAATTATTCTACCTCCAGGTGGACAAAACGGTGCTGCACCAGAGATTCATCAATTGGCTGCGTACTCAGGTCTAATCTACACTGACCCAGACCAACTTTATCAAGATGAAGAAGGCTATATTCGTCTAAGAACTGTTAGTGACCAAAACCCAATTGTTACTGCAATTTACTCGAGAGTAAATGCGGATTCAGCTCTATTTGATCCAGACAAAGGGTTAATCCTTAAAGATCCTGATTCAGGTAAAAATATTTATCTACGTGATGCTTTAAAACTAGATAAAGATGGAAAGCCAACAATAGTTAGAGATGATAATGGAAATCCAATTCCGCTTCAATCGGCTTATTCTATACCAGGTGCAATTGATGCAGTTTTAAATAAAAAATTATATATGGGTGGATTAAATAGAATAATGGATAATAAAATTATTCTTGCAACACTAACTCACTATGCTCCCAAATTCTTCGCTGATGAAATAGAAAAACTTGGACTTGATCCAAAGGGAACAAAAATACTTCCACCACAAACACTTCCGCCAACAAAAAAATCTGCGGAAATCATTAGAAATAATCCTGATGAGTGGGTTGTTAAAGCTCCTGACTCAGCTGGTGGTCAAGGTATTTATATAATGAAAACTCTTCCTAAAAATGTAAGAGAAGAAATCCTTGAAGAAATTAATAAGAATCCTCAAGACTATGCATACCAACAACTAGTAAAGATTGCTAGAATCCCTGTTGCTGTTGAAAGAAAAGATGGATACAGATTCGCAAATCTTGCTGCTGACATAAGAATGTGGGTATTTTTTGGTGGTGGAAAAAATGCGAAGCCAACAATCTCACACAATGCTCTTGTAAGATACGCTCCTCAAGAAAAAGGAAAAATGAGCTCAATCGTTAACACTTCTGCTGGTGGAGGATATGCTCCATTTGTAATTGTTGATGATACAAATGATTCAAAATCTGTTAATGCTGATGAACTTGCAAGACCAAAAGTTCCAGTAAAAACAAATATTGCTCTTCCAGTTTTTGTTGCCGCGGGCCTTGTTCAAATCGGTAGAATGTTAAGGGATGCAACAGCTCTGCTTAATAAGGACGATGCAACAGCTTATGAACTTCTGGGCCTTGCCGTAGGAATTAAAGTTCAACTAAAAGAAGTTTTATCATTTCTAAATCCTAGAGTTATTGAAAGTGTTTATAAAATGATTGACCTACTTGAAGCAAAACAAAATAAGAATGAAGTTTCAGAGTACTTCAAATATTTAAATAAGTACCAAAGCGATATCGTTTTAGTTCTTCAAAAATATGAAACAAAGCTTGCGAAAGAAAACATTAGAGATCTTGTTGATAATATTAGAATTTTAAATAATGATATTGCAACTAACTTCTACTCAGAAGAAGACAGAGCTCTTGACCTTGTTCTTGCGGGTGAAATAAAAGAAGCTTTAAAAGCAATTAAGACAAACTCAAATGAGATGAGAAATGACCTCAATAGACTTTCTAGAAGTATCTTAAAGTCAGTAAACTTAATTTTTCCTTCTGTTGTTTTATCAACTAGAGCAAAAAAGACAATAACTGAACTTATTGACACTCTTTGTGCTGGATCAATAGAGCGTCTTAAGCAGTCTAAGAAGACAGCTGAGTTTACTAAGATTTTTGATCTTTCATTCGAAATCTCTAATCTTGAATATGAGACACTTTATTTAGGAAAAAGAGATACTGATAAAGAAATAAAGGTTGCAACTCAAAAAGAAATGAGGTCTGGACAGTTATTAACTGAATCAAGCTATATATCTCAGGAACTAAAAGATGCCAGAGAAGACTGGTTAAAAGTTCTTCAAAATGCAAGACTTCTTAAAAAGTCAGATAAAGAAACTTACTTAAAGACAAAAAGAGTTGAACATTTTGAAAACCATCCTGTTTTAGCTGAGTACCAAGAGCTTATGAACTCTACATACAGCTCAAAAAGCACTTTGATTAAACTTTTAGATATTGCTCCATACGCAAAATTTAATATTGAGATGTTTGCAAAAGAGAAAGGATTAACTTTAGAGGAAGTATTCTCTACAGAATTAGAGTCTGATCGTTTATCAATTCTTTCTTCAAAGAAACTTCAAGACCTAAAGCTTTGCAACAGAGAGCACGCTGGTGAATGTTTTGCAAAGAAAACAAAGTCTCATGGGCTATATTCAGAGAGTGAAATTTTCATCTGGCTTAGACAAGAACTAGATCCATTTACAATGATCTATACAGCTGGGCATGAATTAATTCACTACCAACAAATTAAACACAGCATGTTGGCTGAAAAACGCGCCCTAAAAGACGGTGGTTTATCAACGGCAAAGTTTTTAAATTACTATGGTAACTTCTTAGGTTCAAATCAAAGAACACTAGAGACGATTCATTTTGATATGAAAGCGGAGAGAAAACCTCTTTATGGTTATGCAGATAAATTATCAACTGATTCTGAGTCTACAATTATAAAAGAACTAAATAACTCATTAAAAGTGAGTGATCTTTCTTGGGAAAGAAAACTAAATAAATATGGGTCTCTATTTAGCTATATGATGCCAAGTGCAGCGGGAACGAGAGTTAAAGCTCTTCAAGAAGTAATGCCGGCTCTAGAGAATGCAAAAAATATCATTTTTGCACAAGAGCTTGGATTAGAACTAAATCTTGATGCAGTAATGAGTGCTCTTCCAGCAGCTAATGCCAACCAGATAAAAGCCTACTCTGCTGATATTATTAATGCAGTAAAGTCTGCTGAGCCCAACTGGGAAGCATTAAGAGTAATTGCAAGTCATCAGTATCATGGAGTTAGTTTCTTTAGAGCTGATCTTGAACAAGAAAATTTAAAGTTGAAACCTACAGTTGGAACAATCAATGTAGGTAGTAGTTATAACCAAACACAACAGTAGTTGTTAATAATATAATGGAAGTGATTCTATGCGCGCAATGACGTATATTCACATTTCAGAACTCGTGATTAAGTCGACTAAGACTCTGGATGAGCGCTTAGTCGAACTTTTAAAAATCGACGGCGGTCGCGAGCTGAAATTAAGTGATCTTCAAATTTTTGATATCCATAACGCTAATGGATTCTCTGGCTATAACTATTGGTTTGATAACAACCTTATAGGCCAGTTGCAAATTGCGACTCTTACTTCAGGTAACTATGTTATTTACAAAAGAGTTTACCTGGAAGGTGAAATCAATGAAGTCTATGACTATTATGATCAAGACGGTAATTTTAGCTACCAATCAGCAACTCTAGACTGCGCAGTTGTTGCTTATAATTCAATAAACATGGAGCCAAAAAGCCCATTTATCAATCACCTATACAATATTATTTTTGATGAGTACGAAAAAGCGAAACAAGGTAATTCTCAAACATCGAGAATACTACTTATTGAGGGACTCCTTAATAAATACTTCACAGATAAAGATGTATCTCTTTCAATAAATAAAGGGTGGCAAGACAACTCTGTTAAGAATATTGAAAATGAAATACATAGAATTGAAGCTGATCCAGTTTTAACTTGGACAGAGAGACAAAATATTTTCAAAACTCTTAAGGACGTTAGAAAAAAAATCATTACAACAAAGAAAAGAGTTCATAAATTAAGCTCTCTTAACTACTCTTTACCTATTTTGCTTAATGATTTTAAAATTAAAGTAACAAGAATAAAAAGAAGACCTTTTAGCAATATAAAAGGAATGACTTATAAATGGACTTTAGGAAAACTTTTTTGGTTCCTAAGTACAGTTAAAGAAAATCTTGGTTATTCAATAGCACTTGCTATTTATGGACCATTTACATTTTATTTTATTACTCAACCAATGAATCCACACGCGATGTGGGCCGTAGGAAAAGTTAGAAATGCATATCTAACTGTGGTTGACTCAGTTGATTCAACTCTTGATACTATCGTTGCTCCTGATGAGAAAGAAAAAGTGGCTCCTAAAACGATTTTAGCTGAAAGCTCAGTTGTTCAAGACTCAATTAAGGTTGAACAATCAGCACTTGCGAAAACAAATCTTGTTGCTCCTAAAGCAATTAAGAGAATTTCGTGGAATGATAGAATGAGTAACTTCAAAGCAATGCAAATTACTTATGATACAAATATGATTTTCGCTGCTCGAATGGGTAGATTAGAGCAGATGGAAGTTCAATACAACTTCCCTCTTACAGCTGAAAGCCTTTGGCATGAAACTGAAAGATATATTAGAAAATTAAAATCAGATTTATCTTGGTTTAAGAACTTACAGCCTAAATATAAAGCTTTCCTACTTAAAGAAGTTGAAAGAACTCAAGAGGTTCAAGTTTATATTTGGAAGAAGATGGCCCAGTTCTTTTTAGATCACCCATACATTTCACTCGATGTTCAAAATGAACAAAAAGAAAAGGATTACTATGTTGGTCGCGCTTTTATATTTATGGATAAAATCACTCAAAAGTTAGCTAAACAAAACTTAGCTTCAACACCGATCACACATGAGAAAGTTAAAGAACTTGCTAGTTTTTATAAGAAATCTCGTGTTGAAACAGGTGAGATTGTTTCTAACCTTCAGAAAAATTCTAAGCTTTTCGCTGGAAAGAATCTATTTGATACAAAAAAACTTAGAAGCTATATGAAAGGTCATTGGGAAGTTCTATTTCTTCAACAAAATAAAAAGGAAGAGGCTTCTTCGTTCTCTTTACAAACTTATGACTGGTCAATTAGAAATGCTCTATGGACATTACAATCAATCTACTCGGCAAAAAGAGAAGATATTAACGGTCTGACATATAAGTTTAATATGGATAATAAAAATACGGCAAGTATCAAATCTAACACGGAACTTAATGGGCTTCTTGAATCAATGATGCATATGTTAACTATCGAGTACGTAAGTATCAAAGAAGAAATTAAAAATGGTTTAAAAAATGATGAGGAAGCTTTCCTAAGAGAGCAGCTTATATCAAATGAAAAGAACTACTTAATTGAAAGAGATAATCTTTTTAAGATTTAGGATTATATGAAAAAAATTGTATCATCTATATTCATGTCTACTTTTTTATTAAGCTCTGCAAGCGCAGCTCTTAACACGACAGTAAGTTCAGTTAAGAAAAAAAGCGGATTTAAGAAAGTTCTAAGTAATTTTAAATTAAGTTACTATGCAATGTATACTGGAGCAAGCCTTGGTGGTGATTATAAAAGCGGTAGTACATATAATCGTTTTGATGGTGGAACATCTCAAGATGGTAAGAGATACGATGCAACGGGCTCAACACAATTATATCAATCATTTAAAGTTGGCTATAAACTTCCAAAGAATATGGCCGTATCTTATGGCGTAACTTTTCAAAGAAACTTAACTGATGATGTTGAGTACGAACAAGTTGGTGGGAACAAAGCGACTAGAGATAATGGTACATCATATAATAATCATAGAATTTCATTATGGGTACCAAGTGTTCTAACTGGAAAAAGAGCAAGTCTGAGCTTTAATTTCTTTTATGAACTTCCTACTGAAAAATCTACAAATACAATTAATGAATCAGCTTATAGTACAAAACAATTGAATCAAGTTATTGCACAAGACTCAACTGAAGTTGATATGGAATACAAATACGGTATTGGAATTCAACCCACACTGGCGATTTATTCGAACGTAAAAGGCTTGTTTCATGGCTTTAGAGCTTCTTATGAAAGATATGTATTCCCTGAGTATGTTAAAGAATATGAAAAGCTTCCTTTTTGGTGTCAAAGAGCGAATAACTGTAATGGTATCCAAAAAGATAAGTATACTTACCAGGCACAGGGAACAAAGATGAGCTTTGGAGCTTATGCCAATTACCTTCTAACGGATAAACTAACTTTAAAATCGAGTGTAGAATTTGATTGGGATCAAGTTGGTGACCAAGTTGGAACTCTAAATGAGTGGGGTAATAATATGGATAATATCGGAAATCTATCTACAGCTTATAAAGTAAATAAGTATATGGGTGTTGAAGCTGGTGTTAACTTTTCTCTCGAAGAAGCTGGCTTAGATAAGACTGCTATATTTGGATCTCTTTCTTTGAGTATTTAATTAGCAATCAGAAGTAGAGCAATCATCGCCCTCTTCACAAATTTCTTTACCCGATTTTTCGCACTTATCTTTCATCTCACAAATATCGCAACCAGATTCACCCATAAGGTTTGCAATTCCTCCGCACGAGCCTTTAATTGCTCTATTTGAGATAATTACACCTATGGCCATTCCAATAAAAGCGATAGCAAAAACACCTGTAGTGATAAGGACAATATTCATGGATACTCCTCGTTCTTTTAGAACTTTTTAGAAGATAATTCTTTAAAACCCTGCTCATCTTTTACTAAAAAATACGCACTTAGTCCAAGCTCATTTGCAAGCTTAAGACCTTTTTGGGGACCCATAGACATTAACGCGGTAGCCCAACCATCAGCTCTAGCACAACTCCCATCTATTACTGAAACAGAGACAAGTTTATGAGTTACAGGCTTTCCTGTTTTGGGATCAATTGTATGGGAAAAGACCTTGTCGCCATATTTTAGATAATTCCTATAACTTCCACTTGTAGCAATACTTTTGTTCTCTAAGTTAATAACCTTCTGTATTGTCTGACCTAGTTTTTGAGCTGGCTTTTCAACTCCAATTGCCCAGAAAAATCCATTTGGCTTCTTACCGCGCGCTCTAACTTCCCCACCAATCTCAATTAAATAATCTTTATACCCATAGGACTCTAGAACAAGGCTTAAGTCATCTACACCCTGCCCCTTAGCAATAGAAGAGAAGTCTAGATAGATATCCTTATCTCTTTTAGTTAATAAGTTTCCTTGAATAAAGATTTTTTCAAATCCCACATTCTTTTTTTTAGCTTCAAGATTTTTTTCTGTCGGAATTTTTTGTTTACCATTTGGCCCAAATCCCCAAAGATTTACAAGAGGTCCAACTGTCGGGTCAAAGTAGCCGCTAGATTTAAGATAAATATCTTCTGATAAATTTAATAACTCCTTCATAACAGGAGTTATCTCCAAAGGAGTTGAACTTGGATGCTTATTAATTTTAGAAACCTCAGAGCCTTCTAGATAAGTTGAAAAAACAAGGTTTACTTCTTTTAATAACGTTTCAATTTGAGCTTCAATCTTCTGCTCGTCCAGATCGCTCGCAACAATTTTTACTGAATAATAGGTCCCCATGGTTTTTCCACGGAAGTTATATATTTGCCTATCATCACGGCAAGAAAGGAAAGTTAATGTTATTAAAATAAACGATAAAGTCTTCATAATACCTCTAAGTTATGTCATCATAACAACAAGCGAATTAAATTACATGGAGAAATTGTGAAAAAAGGTAAAATAATTATGACTACAGTTGCAATCATTGTTCTTGCGGGTCTTGGATACTTTAAAGGAATGGGAATTTATAGCTCTTCTAAGGTTATGGATATTGGAGTCAAAGAAGGAAAACTTAAAGTTTGTATAGAAAAGCCAAACTGTGTATCCACAACGAATACAAATAAAGAACACAAGACTTCAGTCATAGTGACAAATTTTACTCTTGAGGAAATTATTGAAAAATTAATTGAAAATGATTTAGAACTAATAAAATCTGATGGAAATTATGCTCACTTCACACATACATCGACACTTATGAGTTATGTTGATGATATTGAGATTATGCTAAATGATAACGAACTTTCAATTCGCTCAGCTTCACGTGTTGGTTATTCAGATATGGGTAAAAATAGAGAAAGAGTTGAACTCATAAGAGATATTTTAAAATAAAAAAGCCACCTGTGTGGTGGCTTTATATATTATCTACAAACAAAATATGATGTCTTCTGCCCTTTTATTGTCAGATAAGCTTCTTCCCACTCATCTAAATACAAAGTAAAAGTAATCGTCTTATCTTTTGAAGTAAACTCGAACCAAACATCTTCTGTTAAAACAATACCTTTATGTTCACTTTCAGAAAATGGCTCTATTCCTTTAAAGAAACTTAATTTATAAGGAATCTTAGTTGCTTCATAATTCCCCTCATCGTCTAGATGATCTGAAGCGATTCCTATCTTTTCTAAAATAACAGTACGGTTTAACATTGATTTTGTCGCTCTGTCGTATTCTTGGCAAACATACTTTTCAAAAGAAAATGAATTGAATGATATAAGAAGTATAAAAAGTATAAATAAATTTTTCATAAGTTTCCTTGTTATTCGTTATAACCTATATAAGTTTTTAAGTCGTATTTACCAGTAGTTAAATCAAGTAGCACAATAGAATAGTCAAATCCATATCCTCCATAATACTCTGAAGATATTTCAATTTTATACGCCATACATAGTGAGCTTCTCACACAGCGAATCGCCTCTCTAGACTCAGATTCACTTAATGTCTCCTCTAGAAGATTTTGTTTTTGCCCCAAGAAGTTTTGAATTGATCTTTTTGAAAATCTCTCTACTTTTGAGTCTACAAAATCATGGCCAGAAAATAATAAATCTTGGCTAAGTTCTTTTGCTATATTTTTTACTATTTGTTTTTCTTGTGCATGGCTTATATCTGCCAGGCTATTGAATGAAAGAGTGAGTAGTAGTGTTAAGAATGTAAATTTCATTTATGCTCCGTATGTCTTTATGTCTGACTGTTTTATACATAGATAGAAACCATTAAGGAAATTCAATAGATCTCTAACTTCTATCTAATTTTTATACCTAAGGCGATACTCACTACCTATTTTTAGTAACTTAGAACCAGGCGCAAAAGACCGAGCAAAAAGCTACAGTTTATCAGGGAAATTGCCGATAAGGACTTGTAATATATAAACCGACCTCTCTTTGGTCTAAAAAGAATTGGTAACGATGAAGAAAACTTTTAGCTTATTACTGGTATTACTAACACTATCGACTTTGACTTTCTCACAAGAGAAAAAAGAAGAAATCCCCTCTATTGGAGATGTTCTAAGTAGCGTTCTAGCTGGTGACAATGCTTTTAAAACTTATAATGAAATTGCAAAAAGAGAGAAAGCTGTTTGTGTTGATAATACCAAAAAGTTAATTAATGAAAGTGTTGATAAAAATAGTTTCTACCAGGCTTGGAACCTTAATTGTATTGTTCTTAATTCAAGTCAATTATGTTCATCTGTAAAAAGTCATGAAAAACACAATTGTAGTGAGCCAGCCAAAAAACCTTGGTACGTTAATTCTCTGGGAAAAGTTAAAGCTTGTATTAGTGGTGTGAAAAAATCGTGGCAAGAATGGTTTAAGTTTATGAAGCAAGCTGGCCAATATGTTATCAACTCAGAAACCTCTATTAAAGATAAAGATAATAAATCAAAAACAGTAAAAATGCGTGATCATACTAATGCTCAAGTTTCTAAAGCCTATGCTTCAATGAAGTCTTATATGAGCCTTGAAATGACAAAGCACCAAGATAAGTACAACGTTAGCGCTTCAAAAGCATTCTTTGCTGTAACTGGAAGCCTGTTAAATAAATTCTACAAAACCGTTAATAAACTAATCGTTAAAGCAGCTCCAAAGATTGGCTGTTACAACACCGAAGCAAAAACAAAATATACTTGTCAAATTCTTGCGGAGTTCTTAGCAGAGCCTCTATTAATGTTTAAATTTATTAAACTTGGGCCAAAAGTAATGAAGGGAACTAAAATTGCAGCTCTCTTTAGAAAACAAGGCTATAAGAGTTTAAAGAAGGCTAAAAGAATTGTAGAAAACACAGTGCCTAAAAAAGCTGTTTTAAAAAATGCAAAACTCTCAGATACGAAAAGAGTTAAGAAGGGACTAAAAATCACTAGTAGTGATGGCCTTCTTAAAAGTAAGAGTATTAAGAAACAAAAATCCAAAGCTATAATTGAAGCCCATAAAGTTGGTGGTCCTGACAAAGGTGTATATCAATACTCAAAGGCAGACTTAAAAAAGAAAAGAAAAATCCTTATTGATGGTGGGTTCACGGATAAAGAGACTAATAAGCTAATTCGAAGTGGGATTACAGGATCTTCTTCCAAGAAGACTTTCGGTGAAGCGTTTAAAGGTTTTGATCTTTCTGACTATGAAACAAAAGCTCTTTCAAGTGTAAAGCCTGTAAGAGAAGCTAGACAATTACCTGCTGAAGAATTGGCTGCAATAAAGAATAGTAATTATCCAAGTGGTGTAACTCTTTGGCATAAAAAAGTTGAATTATATGGAGAAAATCATCCAGACTATAATACCCTTCTCATGAGTAGAGATATTGCACTAGAGCTTGATACTCCACTAAAAAAGAAAATATTTTTAGAACAAGCAGGATACTCTAAAGAAGAAATCGAATTTGCAATAAATTCAAAATTCTATAGTCCAAAAGTAGAAAATCTAGATAATGCATCAATATTAAAATATGAAGAGTTATCAAAAAATGACAAATTAAAAACAGGAGATGGCTTCGATATATACTTGAACAAAATTGATAAGAATAAGCACTTATCTAAAAAAGCACAAGATGATATTGGAATAGTTTTCGATATAGCAAGAAAAAGAAAAAGTGTAAAAAGTAAAAAATTTGTTTTAAGAAAAGCCGGTTATTCGGAGAAAGAAATTGACCTTTTAATAAAGTCAAAAGTGTTTGAAGGCACGCCATACGATGTTTCGATTTGGAAAAAAGTCGTTAAGGAAAATGCTCCATTGAATGACAAAGAAAGAGTATCTAAAGCTCTTTCAATGACAAAAAAGAATAATCTGTCAGAGACTGAAAAAGCCCGTTTAGCAAAGGTAGTCCTTGATTCACATCAAGTAGGTGGCCCCAATAAAGGCGTGTATCAGTACACAAAGTCTGAACTTAAAAGAAAAAGACAAATTCTTATTGATGGAGGATTTGATGGAAGAGAGGCGAATCAATTAATTAGATCTGGACTAACAGGAAAAGTATCTGTTGATGACTTCATAAAAGTTTCTAACAACGGTGAAACAAAAATAGTTCGTCCTCATCTTAGAAAATCTGTTGTTAATGAGACACCTTCTCAAGAAGTTATTCTTAGAAATACAAAACTAGGTGACAAGAAAAGGTATAAAGAGGCATTAAAACTTACAAATAAAAGCCACTCAAAGAAGCTTGAGAAAGCTCTCATAGAGGCTCATGAGATTGGAAGTAACAAGGGCGCCTACTCATATACAAAAGCGGAGTTAAGGCTTAAAACAAAAATTCTTAGAGACGGTGGATTCAATTCTGTTGAAGCCAGAAATATTCTAAGATCAGGGCTTGCAGGTAGGCCACCAACAAGAACCCTTTTAAAAGAGGCTGATAACAAGTTTCTAACTTATAATAAAGATTTATTAGATAAAAAATATCTTGATAAAAGAAAAGAATTACACACCCTTCTCAAAGAGAAAAAATCAGATAGAAAACCTTCTGTATTTCTGCCTTTAAATGACATCTTAAAATTCATTAGAAAGGATGCTGACAATACTGTAAAAAATATTGAATCACTTTATTTTATCGATAATAAACACTCAGGTGGTGGATTAATAAATATCAATCAAAGAATCGATAGACTTTCTAAGAGTAATATTTCAGAAAAATACAATAAAGATGCTTTTAAAAACTTTGAAGAAACTAGGAAGTATCTCCTTGATGAAAGACCAGAGGTATCGATTGAAACTTTTGTCACTGTACATAAAAAGATGATGAAAGGCGGTATTGAGGATATTGAAAAAGTACAACTTGGACGTTTTAGACCTGAGAATGTTGTTGGAAATGTCCCATCAAGTTATCCAATAAATAAACTGATAAAAAAAGAACTAGAGAGTAACCCCTACCTCCTTTGGGAACAACTTGGATCTCATAGTGATGACTCTTTTTACGGAAGAATTCTCTACCCTACGACATTAAATTTAAATCCGAAAATAATTGATAAATTAAAAGACGTAAGTCCAGATGTTCACTCAGCACTTAAAGAAGCTAATCTTTATAAAGAGTTTTTAGAAACGAATGCTGACCTTATAAAAGCGAAAAAATTTGAGAAGCTCAAAATTCCAAGTGAGCTTAAAGGTAAATTTTCAAACTTAGATGAATTAGAGGAAGCTGCAAGAAAAGTTAACGACTCAAGAGAAGCCATAACAACATCTCAAATTGTAAAAGGCTTAACAGAAGAGAGATTCTTACGCTTTCAAAAAGCAAGAAGTAGCCTTGGAGATATCGATTCACCTGAAAAGCTTGATGAATACTTAAATATTGTTGCTGATTTTCAAAGAGACCTTGTTTCTATTCATCCTTTTAGAAACGGAAATGGTCGATCAACAAGAGAGTTTGGCCTAAACTACCTACTTATGAAAGAAGGGCTTCCTCCAGTAAGAATGGTTGACCCTAACTCAGATATCTATAGAAGTGCTGCACAGTGGAGAAATGATGTTAAAGAAGGGATGATTGCCTCAGACAACCTTATTGATGATCTAATCGAAAGAGAAAAAATGGGTCTAAGAATTGGTAACTCTCCAGAACTTCTCTATCCTGGAAGAATTCCTGCAACAAAACTAAAAGTAAAAAAAGGGACAAAAATCACGGATACCGATGGTGTCGAATATATTCCATCTCAATATTATGGTGAAGTAATTAAAAGAATGATTAAAGAGGATCCATCTTTTAAGGGTGCTCTTGATAAGAATCCAACAGAAGCTTGGGCTCAAATTAACACGAAAGTTAAAGAAGTTTTCCAAAAAAATAATATGCACTACCACCATGCAAAGAATGGTTTAGAAAGACTTGAAATAAATATGATAGATGAAGACTTTATTGAGCTTTATGGTAAATCAAGTTTTGATAATAAAGAGCTTTTCGATTTTAAAATGAAAACTTGGTATAAAGACGATATCGTTTGGAGAGGCCTTGCTTCTAAAAATGCAGAGAAAACAGAGCCAGAAATAATTAATATGTTTAAAAATTTAAATAATCATATGGCCTCAAATTCAGTTCTAAGAAAAAGAGCTGGCTCACCAGAGAATATTAAAAAGGCTGCAGTTGAAGACTTTAAAAAATATAATAATGACATCTATGACGACGGACTTATTAAAATGGCCAAAGATCACTCAGAGACAGGTCCTATGTATGGACAAAGTTATGGTTTTTCGACTTCTAAAAATAGAACTGTTGGAAAAGCATTTGCAATGGGAGCCATGGTTATTGCTGACTACGGATCACATAAAACTCCAGAACTTCAAGCTCTTTTAAAGTCACGAGTTTTAGTTGGAGCAAGACGTGGTTATAAAGACGTTGACCTTGGAAGGCTAAAGCAACTCAGAGGAGACTTCTCATATAAGTACGGTAGACAACAGGAAGTTATGGGAATTGGTGCCAGCGACCCTGATTCAATCTCAGTTATTCAAAGAATTGATGCTGAGGGTGAAGTTATTGAAACTTTTCTTAGAAATCCAGACAAACCAAATGAAGTTTGGTTAGTTAAAGGTGATATTCGTCCCGGTGAAACACCAACAAGTGAAAATCTAATTAAAACAATTAACCTTATAGAATAAAAAAAGGCCTCGCAATATGCGAGGCCCTTAGTAAAAATTAATTTTTAAATTTAATCTTATCCACCAAAGTCATCTAGCATGATGTCTTCTGGCTCTACTCCAAGATCAAGTAACATATCAGTTACACATTGATTCATGATTGGAGGTCCACACATATAGAACTCACAGTCTTCTGGAGCTGGGTGATCTTTAAGGTAGTTTTCTAAAACTACATTATGAATAAACCCTGTGTAACCATCCCAGTTATCTTCAGGTAATGCATCAGAAAGAGCACAATACCATTTGAAGTTTTCATTTTCTGCTTGAAGAGTGTCAAAGTCTTCAATATAGAACATTTCTCTTTTTGATCTTGCTCCATACCAGAAAGTCATTTTTCTTTTTGATTTAAGACGTCTTAGTTGATCAAAGATATGAGATCTCATTGGGGCCATACCAGCTCCACCACCGATAAATACCATCTCTTTTTCCGTTTCACGGGCAAAGAATTCACCGAATGGACCAGAGATTGTTACTTTATCCCCTTCTTTTAACGAGTAAATATATGAAGACATTAGACCTGGAGGAGTTCCTTCAGGAGCTCTTGGAGGAGGAGAAGCGATACGAACATTAAGCATGATCATTCCCTCTTCTTCCGGGTAATTTGCCATTGAATAAGCACGAACTGTTTCTTCATTAGAAGCTGATACATATCTCCAAAGATCAAAAGTATCCCAGTCAGCTCTATATTCATCTTCAATATTAAAGTCTTTATAATTAATTGTTAAACCTGGAGGTCTTTCAATTTGAATATAACCACCGGCTTTAAATGGAACTGACTCTCCATTTGGAATATTAAGAACAAGCTCTTTAATAAAAGTTGCAACTGAGTCATTAGAGCGAACAGTACATTCCCACTTTTTAACTCCGAAAACTTCTTCCGGTACTCCAACTTTCATATCAGTTTTACAAGTTACCTGACATGCAAGTCTCCATCCCTCTCTAGCTTCTTTATTGCTGATATGTGATTTTTCAGTTGGAAGAATATCTCCTCCACCTTCAAATACTTGAGCCAAACATTGACCACAAGTACCACCACCACCACAAGCTGAACCTAAAAAGATTTTCTCACTTGAGAGTGCACCTAAAAGTTTTTGTCCAGGAGAGACTGTTACATCTTTTTCACCGTTAACATTTATAACGATGTCTCCTTGAGGAACTAACTTTGAGCGTGCAATTAAGATGAGTACTACAAGAGCTAAAATAACTCCCGTAAACATCGCGACACCTAAAAGTACTACTGTCATTTTATATCCTTATTATTCTTAAAGTTTAATACCAGCAAAAGCCATAAATACGATTGCTAAAAGACCACTTGTCATAAATGTAATTCCAAGTCCGCGAAGACCAGCAGGAACATCTGAGTAATCTAACTTTTCTCTAATTCCAGCAAGAATTGCAATTGCTAATGCCCAACCAACTCCAGATCCTATCCCATAAGCCACTGACTCACCAAAGTTGTAATCTCTCTCTACCATAAAGAGTGATCCACCAAGGATTGCACAGTTAACTGTAATTAGCGGAAGGAAGATCCCAAGAGCATTGTATAATGCTGGAAAAAATTTATCTAAAGCCATCTCTAAGATCTGAACAATTGCTGCAATAACACCAATATAAGATATCAGTCCTAAGAAAGATAAATCAACTTCAGGAAATCCGGCCCAAGCAAGTGCTCCCTCTTTTAAAAGATAAGTATAAAGAAGATTGTTTACAGGAATTGTAATTGTTTGAACCACAATAACTGCTACACCTAAACCAAGAGAAGTTGAAACTCTTTTAGAAACTGCTAGAAATGTACACATCCCTAGGAAGAATGAAAGAGCTAAGTTCTCTATAAAAATCGCCTTAACGATAAGACTTACGTAATGTTCAATCATCTTATTGCTCCTCTACTTGAGATGGGTCTCTTTGTCTGATTGCCCAAATAATTAAACCAATAATAAAAAATGCACTTGGAGGAAGAAGCATCATACCATTTGGTTGATACCATCCACCATTTTTAGTTAATTCAAAAACTTGAAATCCCATTATTGCACCAGAACCAAAAAGTTCTCTAAAAAATCCAACAATGATTAGAATAAATGAATAACCAAGTCCATTTCCAATTCCATCGAAGAAAGATTCTACTGGTCCATTTTTCATACCAAATGCTTCTGTTCTTCCCATAACAATACAGTTTGTAATGATAAGACCAACATATACTGCCATTGTTTTCCACTGGTCATATACAAAAGCTTTTAGAAATTGCTCTGCTATAATAACGAGAGTTGCAATGATAACCATCTGAACGATAATACGAACAGAGTTTGGAACATGGTTTCTAATAATAGATACACCCATATTTGCAAATGCAACAACAAGTGTAACCGCTGCACACATAACAAATACATTTTTAAGTTGTACTGTAACCGCAAGTGCTGAACAAACACCCAATACACCTAAAGCGATTGGATTGTTTGAAAGAACTGGGGCAAGTAATAATTCTTTAATTTTCATCTTAGATCTCCCCTGCACGTACTTTTTCTAATAACTTTCCATAACCATGCTCACCAAACCAATACTGCATTGATGTCGTAACACCATTACCTGTAATTGTTGCTCCCGAAAGACCATCAACCTTGTATTCTTTGTTTGCTGTTGCATCTGTTACAGAACCTTTATTAACTGTAAAAAGTACTTCAAAATTTGCATCGTAGATTTTTTTACCAACCCACTGAGCTTTCCACTTTGGATTATCAACTTCACCACCAAGCCCTGGAGTTTCTCCTTGAGAGTAGTAAGCAAAACCTTTAATCGTATTTGTGTCAGCTCCAAGAGCTAAAAAACCATACATTGTAGACCAAAGCCCCTTCCCTTTAACAGGAAGAATTATTGTTTCGATTTTTTCATCTACGCGAGATACATATACTTTCGCATACTTCGCACGAGTAGAAAGAGCAGCAACATCTAAGTTTGCTGGAATCTTAACATTCATCTTTGGATCAGAAGATGCTTTTACTTGGTCGTAAGTTTTTGCATCAACTTCACTTGTTATTTCTCCAGACTCAAAATCAACGATTACCGTATCAATTTTTGAGAATGCAGCTTCAACATCATCTCCGGCTTTAATAAGTCCAGCTGACATTAAAATATTTTTTTTCATATCAAGCTCTTTGTTCTTAGCTTGTCTTTCTCTTAGATTTACAACTGTAAATGAAACAAGAAGTGAACAAACTAAACATAAAGAACCTGCAACTATTATTGTTGTTAGAGATTCATTACCTTTTTTAGCCATTTTTAGCCTCTCTTCTTTTGATATTTGCATCGATTACAAAATAATCAATCAGTGGAGCACATGCATTCATAAATAGAATTGCAAGCATCCATCCTTCTGGGTAAGCAGGGTTTACAACTCTTACAAGTGTACCAAGAACACCAATCAAGAATCCATAAATCCAACGCCCTGTATCTGTCATTGCTGCACTTACTGGGTCTGTTGCCATGAAAACCATCGCAAAAGCATAACCACCAAGAACAAAATGCCACTTAGCAGAAAGAGCAAAAAGTGGATTTGAATCTGAACCAATTGCATTGAAAAGCATTGCCGTAACAACCATTCCAAAAGTCATTGATAACATTATTCTCCAAGATCCAATTCCTTGAGATATCAACCATACAGCACCTACTAAACAAGCAAGTGTCGAAGTCTCACCCATTGAGCCAGGTATGAATCCTAAAAATGCATCATTCCATGACCAACCAATTGCATCCGCTCCACCAACAGCTGCTTGAGCAAGAGCTGTTGCTCCTGTGAATCCATCAACTGCAGTCCAAACCGCATCTCCAGAAATTTGAGCTGGGTAAGCAAAGAATAAAAAGGCACGAGCCGTTAGCGCGGGATTAAAAACATTTCTTCCCGTTCCACCGAAGATCTCTTTTCCAAATACAACTCCAAAAGATATCCCTACAGCAACTTGCCATAAAGGAATCGTAGGAGGAACGATAAGTGGAAATAATAATCCTGTTACTAAGAATCCCTCATTAACTTCGTGTCCACGAACAGAAGCAAAAAGCATCTCCCATGTACCACCAGCGATTTGAGTTACGATAAAAATTGGTAAAAACCAAAGTAGACCATAAAAAAGATTCGATGCTATATTTTGTGGATCAAAACCAAGACCAAGAGCAGTCATTACACTTGCTCTCCAACCTTCAACAGCCGCTCCGTTTGCGATTGCAAGGTTTGCTTGGTAACCAGTATTATATAGAGCCATAATAATTACTGGGAATAAAGCCATTGCTACTGTGATCATTGTTCTTTTAAGATCAATTCCATCACGAACATGAGTATTTCCAGTAGTTACTGATTTAGGAGTATAAAGAAAAGTATCTCCTGCTTCATATAAAGGATAAAGTTTTTCAAGCTTTCCACCTTTTTCAAAGTGATGCTCAATACTATCTAAAAAATTTCTAAGTGGTTTCATTACCCCTCCTTCTCAATGATCGAAAGCTTCTCTCTTAAAAGAGGAGCATAATCATTTTTACAAGGATCAACAAAAGTTAGAAGAGAAACATCTTCTTCATCTAACTCTAGAGCCCCAAGCTTTACACACATCTCAAGATTCGTTGAATTTAAATAACGAGTAAGTTGCGTTGGAAGAATATCAAGAGGCATAACCTTTTCCATTGAACCAATTGGAACGATAGATCTATATGAACCATTTGTATCTGTTGTAAATCCAAGCTTCTTTTTAAGAAATGTCGTTACATAAATTGGCTTAACTGAAAATTTATTAAATCCAGGTGAGTGCCAACCTAAGAACTCTCTATGTCTTCCTTCCGTAAGAAGTGTTACTTGATGATGAAATCTTCCAAGGTAGTTAAACTTGTCAGTAGCAATTCTTCCACCAAAAACAGATCCTGAGATCGTTCTAACTTCTTCAGTTGTATGAATTTCTTCTTTCGTTAATTCCGAAAGATCAGCTCCAACTTGTGTCGTAATTAACCTTGGGTTTCTTGCTGCTGGTCCCGCGATTGAAACAACTCTTTCAGTAAAAAGCTTTCCTGTTTCAACAAGTTTCCCCATTGCAATAACTTCTTGGTAATTTGTATGCCATACACATTTTTTCATCCCAACAGGATCAATATTATGAATATGTGTTCCAACTAAACCAGCAGGGTGTGGCCCAGAGAACTCTTTATCTTCAACTGAACTTACTGTTGGAATATTCTCACCTACAGCTGAGCATAGATAAACTTTTCCAAGTTTAGCTAGTAACTCTAGTCCCGCTTTAAATGCACTTTCATGTCTAGCAATGATAATTTCTGGTTTCGCTGCAAGAGGATGAGTGTCCATTGCCGTAACAAAGATAGAACTTGGAGAAGTTCCAGGCTTTGCAACAGATGAGAAAGGTCTTTGCCTAAGTGATGGCCACATTCCTGACTCTAAAAGAAGTGCTTCAGCATCTTCTTTTGAATAAGAAGAAACATCGCTTCCTTTATGAGAATCAAAGCTTGCATAGTCTTCACCTTCAACTTTAATAACCACAGACTGGAAAGCTCTTTTCGCTCCCCTGTTAACTTCAACCACTTCACCTGATGCTGGAGATGTATAAGATACACCTACAGTTTTTTTATCAGTGTAAAGAAGATCACCAATTTTCACCTTGTCACCGGGCTTCACAACCATTGTTGGCTTCATTCCAACAACGTCGTCACCGATCAAAGCTACTTTTGAGACTTTTGGACCCTGAGAGATTTCCTGTTTAGGACTTCCCTCGATAGGCAGATCCAACCCTTTTTTGAGTTTAATCATCGCTTCGATATCCTTGATATTGATTTATAAAAATACAATTGTTTAAGTAACTTTTTATCACAATTTTATGTATAATGTCAGTAGGACAATAGTAATTTATAAGACTTATTTGCACAAATATGTTTAAGGAATTAATGCGATGAGTATCACTGAAAAAATTTTAGAAGGTAAGTATCTTTTCTTCAAAGATGAAAATCAATACTCAGAAGAGACCTTCGCAATTTCTAAAGAAGATAGCGCAACTGGGAACTACCACTATAGTTCAGAGTTACTATCACGCGTACCCAGTGGAGAATTTCTAAAAATAAAAGTGAACTACCTTACTACAAGCTCGTTTCAGCCTGTTGATGTAAAAATAGAAAGAAGCCTTGGCGACTCTTCTAGCACAGAGCACTATACGATTGATCAACAAACAAAGCAGGTAAATTACAATTTTTTTAATGCAAAAGGTTCTCACGACTTTGAAAAGAATATCAGTGGAAGGTTTCATATCTCTACCCCTGCATTTGTTACCTCTACTCTTATGACACAAATGAAGAAGATGAACGCCACTCAGACCACTAGTTATAATATCTTAACCACGGACAATATCTGGGAATATAATGGCCATTTTATTGAGTCACAGATCGCTCTTGAGATGAAATCTATAAGTGCTGTGGATATAATCGTTAATGATAAAGAGCTTCAAGCCATTCACTGCTTAGTTACAGACAATCCGTCTAGTGAAGGGAAAATAACGGAATCATCAGCTGCAAACTTCTATTTGAGTAAGCATTTTAACCTTCCCTACCTGGCTACTTTTCCAGGTAACATAGAAGTTAAAATTGATAGGCTGAAAATATTAGAAAATGACTACAAGAATATGTTTAAGAGTTAATAGCTGAAATAATTGTAGCAACAACATCTTTTTTATTTAAAAATATTGCACTTCTTTCAAGCTCTTGAGATACGATTACCACAAGCTGTTCAAGCTTTTCCGAGCTATGTTCACCTTGGCTTTGAATAAACTCTACCGCAGAAAGACTTATCTCTTTAATTGATTTATAGGCTTCTGTTGAGGAGTTATTTTTTATTACAAAGTTAACTACTGTTTTCCTTACGCTCGGCATCACGCTGCTATTTGGTTTTGCAATACATACTGATGTTGAAAAAATAAAAACACTGAGCAAAACAAGAATAGCTTTAATAACGACCTCCAAAAATCTATGAGTGAAATTTACACCAGATTCTTTTGCGCCGCAACGTAACTTGAATAATTTACAGTACTTAGATCATTTATTTTAGATATTATTCATCAAGGATAAATGATTCCAGTGACTTACAGGCTTCTTTCATGGGCTTAAACTCTATGTCATAAGGCTTCATGAGCTCTTTAAAGCGACCGAGAGTTCTAGACTTCCACCTAGATGTCCTAGAATCTGTGATCAAAATTCCACCTTTATCACTTTCAGTCCTAATCAGACGACCAAGTTTTTGGTGAAGAGATCTCGTCCTATTGGCCAAGAAATAATCATTAAACTCATTTCCAAATTCTCTTTCGTAGAATTCTCTTCTTTTATCTATAATATACTCTCGTCTAAGATCTGGAATTTTATCTACATAAACAAGCTCAAGGGATTTTCCAGGAATATCAATCCCCTCCCCAAAAGACTCCATTCCTACTAAAACACCATTTGCAGATGCTTTGAATTCTTCAACAATATTATTCCCCATACCCTGAATAAATAGAGGAAGCTCTCCTTCAAATTCATTTAGAAGAAGTTCATTTGCTTTTTCAAATCTCACTCTCGAAGAGAAAAGCAATAAAGTTCTTCCCCCCAAAGATCTAATCAATGGAATTAAATTTTCCATTACATATGGAATAAATTTTTCATCATATAAAGCAGGTGTGTCTTGGCACAGAAATACTCGTGCATTTTTTTCGTAATCATAATTATTCTTTAAAAACATTCCACCTTTAAATCGTCTCGTGGAATCAAGATAGCTATACCCAGTCATCCACTCTATTGCCGGCATCCCACTTGTCCCATCTTCATTACCAAGTGTTGCTGACGTGAAGATAACGGACTCTGATTCTTTTAAGATATTTTCATAGATAAGTTTTCCTACATTTATAGGAGATGACTCAAGCACGTACCCCAGTTCATCATGAAATTTAACTGTATTTGCAAGGTCATCGGAATTACTAAGAATAGATATAAGACTAGAATACGTATCTTCAATATTAGATATTGTTGACTCCAAAGTTGTCCAAGCAGTTACTTTATTATCATCATTTTCTAACTCTTGAAGTTCCCACCTCTCAGTGAAAGGATGGAGAAGTTTATAAACATTTTCAAAAATAAATTTCAAACTCTCAAGGTGATTATATATACTGGCCTCAATAGCATTACTCGATTTCGTTGATCCCAATAGTTTTATCTCGTTCCAATAAATATCAGTAAAGTTTGGAAGTCTTTTAGCGTATTTTTCAATATTATCAAATAAAGGACCGACATGATCCCTAAGCATGCCAACTTGTTCTTGAATATTATCTCTAATTTTTTTAGATAATTGTTCATCCGGAGTTTTCTCTTGCCCAAGTAAATAATAAAGAGGTCCAACCATCTGAGGAAGATTCTTTGCAATTGTCTCAATATCTTTTGATTGGATTTTTAAGGAAAAGGCACCAGTTGCTTCTGACTCCATTTTATGTGCTTCATCAATAACAATAAATGGAGGTTTCTCCATCGTTCTAGGCCAAGACATTAAAAGTGCATGATTTCCAATTAACAGATCTGCTTCTTTAGCTTTTCTCCACCCTTGAAGGTATGTACAAGACTGACTAAAGGGACACTTATTACCAGAACAAGCCTTATAATTTACAGCAACTTTCTCTTCAAGCTCTCTTAACGATGAAAGTCGTCTCTTTAAAGAATACGGAATATTCTCTCTCGTTATAATATTATTATAATCGCTCACTCTTTGATTATTAAAAAAGACTGCTTCAAGATAAGCGTTAGCAAATCTATCTTCAAAATCATTCATTTGAATAAGCATGTCCTCTTGCTTTTCATTTTGATACATTAGTTCACAAAGGTGATTACTAGACCCTACAAGACGAATAACTTTGAGTTGATTTTTACTCAACCCGAGAATTCGGTGAAGCCCAGGAATATCTTTTTTTACAGCCTGATTCTGAAGAGTCTTAGTTCCTGTTGAAATTAGAACTGGCTCTTTTTTCTTTTTGGCCATCAGTGCACTTGGAATTAAATACCCAAGAGTCTTTCCCGTACCTGTAGGAGCTTGAATAATAGCGTGAATACTATTATTAAATGCTTGCCCCACTCTTAACGAAAGATCTTCCTGCGCCTTTCTATAAGTATAACCTGAAAAGAGTCCCTGAAGCCTCGATTCATCTCTATAGATATTTTGAATATTACTTCCCGAAAATTCTAACTCAACTGAGTCTGTTAAATTTTCAAATAAATCATCAGCAGCGTTAAACTTCTCTATGTAGGCATCTACTTTTTCTTTTAAATCAAACTCTATTTGTTCTGCTAATTCATATAGATCATTCATCTCTAAAGCATAAAAGTCTTTATACCAAAACTCCGAAGAGCTAAATTCCATAAAACACTGGTTTAAAAATACGTTAAATTCTTTGTCCTGCTTAGCTAATACTGTTGCAACAAGAAGAACCTTTAGAAGATCGACTGAGTCCTGATACCCTCTATGCTCTTCTTTTTCTGCAATTCCAAAATCAATCATGAAACTTTCAAGATTAAGCGTTGATCTTTCTGGAAACAATAAACTCAAATAGTACATTGAGTCTTGGTAGGACTCTCTAACTTGGCCATCATCAATTGTATCGAAGTATTTTTCAAGGTACATTTTTTCGAAAGGCGCATTATGAGCGATTAAAGAGTGCCCGTCTAAATCGAGAAGCTCTTCTTCTGACTTTTTCCATACAGGTGCATTTTTAACCATATCTTGATCAATACCCGTAAGTTTTTGAATAAACTTAGAAAGTTTAACTTCTGAACGAACTAACGAAGAGTAAGTCTTCACTAATTTAGTTCCATTAAACTGTAAAAAACCAATATCAATTATTTGATCGTAGCTTGGGTCTAGCCCTGTTGTTTCAATATCAATTAATGCCCAATTTCCTAGACTTGCCATATGCTGTTTCCGCTTTTAAATTAAGTCCCATGTCATCAACAATTTTTCAAATTCAATCGTTGCTTATCGTTGCTCTAATGCTCTACGGAGTCTACCACAGAAGAACAAGATATAAACACGTCAAAATAATGAAAACGGCTATCCTATGGGACTTGTTACTAGTTGCACAAATAGAGCTCACTCGCTCTGCCATAGTTACAGCAAGCAAAGCTATGGACAACCCAGCCATCCTTAACATCCACATATCATTAGCTGTTAGCACAGTGCTTCTATACGGAATTGTCTTCTATACAGGACAAAAACTCACTAAAGGCAATGAATCCATCCGCAAGTATCACAAATCAGTTGGAATCATCACGTTGACTACTAGAGTTGCTACTCTTATAACTAGTTACCTAATCTAAAGAAAGGATAGAAGTATGACTCCTATGGATGAAATTAAAAATTTATTAGAATCAAATATAGATCAATCTTATGCTGAAGTTTCAGATATGACCGGGACTATGGATCACTTAGAAATACTAGTTGTGAGTGATGTCTTTAAAGGAAAGATGAGAATTGATCAGCACCAAATTGTAATGGACGTTCTTAGAGAGTCTCTTAAAGAAAAAGTTCATGCTGTAAAAATTAAAACATTAACTAAAGAAAAATACGAAGGAGCGAAATAATGAATGATAACCCATTTAAAATTTTAAACGAAGATGGACCAATTCAAGAAGTAACGGCTGACTCTGTTACAGGTGAATTAAAAGAAAGAATTGAATCTATTATCAAAAGTGACAAGCTTGTTCTTTTCATGAAAGGAAATGCAGCATTTCCTCAATGTGGATTTTCAGCAAACTCTGTAGCGATTTTAAAACATTTAGAACAAGGTTTTAAAACATTTGATATTCTTCAAGATATGGATATTAGAGAAGGCCTAAAAGAATATTCAAACTGGCCAACATTTCCACAATTATATTTTAATGGAAAACTTGTTGGTGGAAACGATATTATTACAGAAATGTATCAAGAAGGTGAACTTCAAGAACTTTTAAATAGCTAAGTTATATACATATATTAATATTATGGGCCTAAGAGAGAAATCTCTTAGGCTTTTTTTTGACTAGTTTCTTCTTCTACGTCTTCTACCATTTCTAAATACTGGTGTATCACCTTCTAGGATAATATTCACTCTACCAAGTGCATCTGATTCGATATGCATTTTATCAAGGTGCATATTATTAACTTCAGGTAATGGTATTCCAGGAAGGTCCATTCCTTTCCAAACCTTTAAACGATCTTTACTCTTAGGTGCATCATATGCAAAAAGCTCAGCTTTAATCATTTTTAAAACTTTCTTTCTAAAGATTCTGCGCATATCTTTTACATTAGATGGGAAACCATATTCCTTATGGCCATTCTTTATTAGATCATCATTTAAGCTTACATCATAAACATTAAATATAACTTGAGCTTGTTCCTTTCCATCAACCATTTGATTTTCAATTCTTGCATTTGCTTTTAGAACAGCAGGAAATCTTACAAATTTTCTTCCAACAGCAAAACCTTCTAGCTTACTTAATGGATAGATAATATCCATTAGAAGTGTTGCATTATTCCCTTTTTCATCAAGCTTAATTACCGCACCTTTATCTCCAAGCGAGGCACCTTGCATCTCGGCCATAATTGAATCCCAAAGACCAAAGTCAATTGTCGTTACAATTGCTTTATTAATATAGTTTTCACTTACGCTTAATAAGATTTTTAGGTCAGGTCTTGTTTCGAAATTTTTGCGTATAATTTCTTTTGATTTTTTCAAATCAGATTTCGTTCGAGTTGGTGTCGGTTCAGCTCTTTTTCTCGAATGAATACAATTGTCTTTTGTTGCAACATAATTTCTCGTCGTACAAAAGTCTCCAGCAATCTCGGCCATATAGATATCGCCAAACGGAACTGACATATCTTTAAGATGCAAATAAACAGGAAAGATACCATCAGAAGTTGGTTCTATCCATGTATCAGATTTAAAAGCAATATTATCAAATTTCTTTAAAAGCTCATCTGCAACATTCTTTTTTAACATTTCATGAAGTTGTTCAAACAAAAGAATTTTAAGATTTGATTTTTCTTTTATGAGCGTACCAATAATTTTATCACGACTCACTTCTAAATCTCTCCCTGCAAAAGATCCTGTAATCCGAGGGAATTCAATTTGATGCTCATCGAAAATTATATCAATTAGTTCAGGGTCATCAGCTAATTTTTGTGTAATACGGCTAAAATTCCCACCGCTTAGTTCTAGTTTCATGCTCTTTGTCGATTCAACAAACTTTACATCAACATCAAAGTCAATTGTTGCTCCTCTTTTTAAAACTATTGTTGGATTTATTATTTTAATTGTCGGCTTTTTCTTTAATCCTTCAATTTCGAATTGTAATGATAAATCTGCAGCACTTGCTTCCAGTCCTTCTAAAGTTACAGTAGAGCTCAAAGTTACGTTTCCATCTGCATCCTCTAGAGGCTTTATAACTGGTGTAATCTTTTTTACAGCATAACCAAAATCATTTACAACTAAAGAAGGTTTCATCTGGTCATATCTTAAACCAACAATTTCTCCAACATTTAATAGCGTAGAGTGTAATTCGTCAGTGACATAAGATCTTATGTTTTCTTCAGAGTAAATAATTGGGTCTGAAAGCGTAAGCGTTTTAGGATCTACACCTTCCATATTTAAATTTGTCATAAATACACGAAATTCTTCTAGCAAGAAAAGATTCCACTGCTTATCCGTTCTAGAGTAAGCTAAAATATCTGGATTTGAGTCTGCAAAAGTTGCGAAACTAGATAGTAAAAAACATAAAGCTAATAATATTTTCATTATTTCTTACTCCCTAACTCACTAATATCAATCTTTTTAAAGTTACTCGTAATAACTAAGTGACCTGACTTACTAACATGGATTTCTTTAGGATCAAGCTCTAACCCAGATACATTTAAATAAGGTGTTAAGTCTATTGTCGGTAAAGAGCTTAGCTGTGGAAGAAGATCTTTTTTCAAAGTATCTAATAAACCACTCTCAACAATCCCTTTCATGTTTTTATATGGATACCCATATGTATTAACTAGTTGTTTTCCTCTAATTGGTGTTGATGAACTAAATTGAATAAAAGTTTGTTCACCTTTCTCCGTTAAGATTGGAGTAAAAGAGATTTCTAGAGGGAACCAAATATCTCCACCTTCTAAAAGAGCACCTATTTGATTTGTTATAGACTCTCCCCATGTCTTTGTTTCTAACTCTCTTAGGTTAACTTTAACCTCAGCAACAACAACTACTTTTGACTTACTTGTGAATGATATTCTCTCACCACGTCTAAGTTTTAATTTGGGCTTTGTATAAGAAACCTTGTTACCTATAGGTCTAAAGTCTCTCATTTTTACTCTTACATTATCTTTTGCTGTTTCAGTATATTCTTTATAACCTCTTCTAGGATTGCTAGAAGGAGAAGAGAGAGTGTAGTTCTTTTCTGGTTCAAAGTGGATATGAGCTTTTTTAACATAAACGCCTTTCATACCAACAACATCTTTAACGATACTTTGAATAATCTTTGTATCGTTTATTGCTCCAAGAGCTCCATTTACAAGTGGCTCACTTATAGCAACGGCAAAGTCATAGTTTTTATTTTTTATTCCACTTAAATCAAGTTGTTTTAAAGTACCTTTACCATTTCTAAGTTTTGTAGAAAGGTTCCATTTCTTAGAATTTAGCGAAAGAGTACTATCAAAGTCTACATTAAAATTATCTCCATTTTTTGAAGATACACCTGTTAAGCTCATATCGAATTTTGCAGAAGAGATAACTGCTTTAACTACAGATTTAATCTTCCCCATAACTGAGTCTTCATCACCAAATACAAGCTGTCCATCAGACTGCTTTCCACTACGAACAAGCGAAGACAACTGTGCTTTAATATCTCTTAGCTCACTATCATAGTCTAAGATACTATACTTAGACGCCACATTGTCCATTTGTGACAAGAAGTCTTTATTAACCATTTTCACAAGGTCTTTTCCTAAGAAGTCTCCCGCAAATAATGCCAGTTGTTTTCCTAAATACTGTTTATGACCTAATATTGTATCTTTTAATTTTGTAATATCTGTAGCGAGTTCTTCGCCATCAATTGAAATTGAAAGAGGTGGAAGTATAAAATCAGAAAAGTTAATATCAAGGTTTGTTCCTCTCGTCTTTATTCCCAACTTATTATACATCGCTCTCGCTGAAGAGGACTTAGGAGCAATTAAACTAGAGTACATTTTTTTGAATTTCAGTTGAACTTTACCATTTTTTATTTGTACATTTAAAATTGCAGCTATATCTAAATTCTGATTTCCAGAAAGTCGAACACTATAGTTTTTAATACGTCCAAAGAGCTGTTTTCCTCTATTACATTTCCATTTCTTTAATTCACAAATTTCAATGTAGTTCCCAGAAAGTTTAAAGTTTTCTAAAGAAAGTTTTAAAGAGATATCAAAATTACTCTTTGTTCCTTCAGTAAAAACTTTTAGGCTTCCCTTTTTAATATCTCCGTCGAATTTGATTGGAGACCAATCAACCATAAATACAAAATCTTCTTTTTGATTAAGCGGCACAAAGTTATCAATTGATTTAATTAATTTGTTTTGATTGAAAGACTCAGCAGTTATACGATCAAAAATTGGCTTACCTTCAAAACGAAAGTCTCCACCTCTTTGATCTTTAGTTGAACTAACAACTTCAGAAATAACCTTATTCAAACCTTTAAGAGTTAGGTTTACTGAAGTGTGCTTGGCCCATAAAGCAGTAGAGCTAATAAGTAGTGCTGTAGTTAAAATCAATCTCATAACATAAATCTCCGTACTATTTATAAGCAAGGGATATGCCAACAAATAGACCTTAACCTATTGTTTTTACTATAGGTAATATGACTAAATGATTCAAAATGTTCAGAGTTTGATCAGAAAAGAGAAGGAAACTTACGTAATTGAACGGTAATAAGCACTTCGTATATCTGTCGTCAAAAAGCTATTTTTCGTTTTTGCTTTATGCTCAAGTGAGCGCAAAAATTCCATTACAGGTACCAACTCATTTGGTTTCCAAACTTTTGATTGAGATAAAATTTGTTTATCGTATTTTGTAGGTTTACTCTTTTTTTCAATATATCGAGGATCAGAGATTTTACTCATATGTGTTTGAAGAAAATAAAAGAGAGATCTATACGATTCATAGTCTAAATCGAGATCAATTAATTTTCTGTAGAAAATATTCATTTTTTTAAAGCCAAAAAGGTTAGCCATCTCAAAATTATCAAGTCTATTTTTCTCTAAAAGTTGATCAAGCATTTCTAGACTTATACTTTCATGCTCAAAGTTTATGAAAAGTTTATTTAAAATATTATAAAAATCACTAATTGTAGGTTCAACAAATTCTAAAATTTTTCTTTTCGCATCAAAGCTAAGTTGAACGTTTAAGTGTTCTGCTAGAAAGTCTAAGAGTTTATCAGATTCCCAAAATGCAGGAGGATCGATCTTAATTCCTTTTACAAAATCAAGCGATGTAAATTTTTTAAAAAAATCGTCTGCTTTATCGAAAATCAAAAATAAATGTCTACCATCTAAAAGAAGTTCATCATTTAGAAGCATTTCTTTTACGTCAGTACTTAATTTATCGGCACTATTAATACAAAAGGAGTCAGTATTCCCGAAAAGGCCTAAGCTTTTAAAGTTACTGTCTATCCATGTTGTTGTAATATCATTTGCATTTAAAGTTGTGAAAGTTACTCCACTGCTCAAATTATCTTTAAGCATAGGGTTTAAAAAAGTATCATGGGCATGCATTGCATAGACACCGTGAGGAACAGTTGACTGAATTCCCTTTTTTAAATAATCCCAAATTTTCCATTTAGAAAGCATAAAGGATCATCTCCTTAAAGGTTTCTGCTGCTTCTTTAGATAAAGAAACCACTGTCTTTTTTAAAGATCCTCTATTTTGTGTATGGTTTATAACTTTAGAGTCTTCTTCAAATATTTCTCGAGTAAAACTTCGAGAAAGGGTTATCTTTTCTCGGAAAATTATTTTTGAGCTCAAAAATGCTTTATCCGATTTTTTTGAACGGAAAAATTTAATCTCATCTTCAGTTGGTGATTTTACGACAATCAACTTTAAGCTTAGCCTAACTTCTGAAGACGAAGGAATATAAAACTCTCCACGAGAAGACTCAAGGTCATCACTTAGCAGATTTTCAACGTTTCTAGGTGAACCTGGAACAACAGTATCAATTAGCTTGTTCTCAGATTCGATAATACCAACCAATACAGCGTCAGCTATTTTCTCATTAACTATTTTCAACCCATCAAAGTCTGAGATCATATTGTAGATCTCTTTAGTGAAATAAGGCGTCACATTGGGAAGAGCACTTTGATTGTAAAACATTGGAATTGCAATACTCTTAATATTATATTGCTTAAAAGGGTTATCCTTTTGCTGGAATCGATACCCTGCACAAGAGCATACAAGAAGAGTAAGACTAAAGTAAAATAAACGCATATCTATGATTATCCAATTCAAGGGGAACAGACAAGTTTTAACTTCCTAACACTTCGCAAAAAGGCTTTCATGTGCTATCAAATGATAGTGAAAAAACTAAAATCATTAGCAGACATTCTTTCGTCAGGAAATGAAGATGAAGAGCTTTATATCTCAGAGAAGTCTAGGCGTAAGTGGAGGGCAAACAAAGGACTCTACTCCAAACAAGCGCATTTATTTGATTTTATCCATCTAGTTAATCGCTGGGAAGTTATAGTTGGAAAAATGCTTTCACAAAATACAATACCAATTAAAATTAAAAGGTCTGTATTGTATGTACTCACAAAACACTCGGTATTTTCCCACGAGTTAAGTCTTATGAGCCCATTAATTATTCAAAAGATTGAAGAAAACTTTCCTTACTTTAAAGGCCAGATAAAAAAAATTAATTACTCCAGCGGAAATTATTCTTCTGAAGAATTTAATGCGCTTAAAAATGAAAGGGAAAACTCACAAAACAAGCCAAAAGAAAAAGAAGCTCCACATCCATTTGATCCTAAGTTTAGAGCTAGAAAATCACAAGTTCAAAAGATGTTCGAAGATGTCGAGGATGAGCAAGTCAGAGAACTTTTAATTAAGATCACTCTTGATAATTAAACTAAATTCAACTTTGCCACTTCGCTGTAATACTTTAATATTTTCTTTAAATTTTTCTTTACACTCTTTCCAGTGATTTAAATTATACGGATAAACAATAACTCCCATTCCACCAGGATTAAGACTCTTTAAAATCGTTTGAATAAGCTCTACGGAGGATCCTGTTTCAAAAGTTCTACAAACTTGTTTCTGGGAGTCAGAACTCACTCTGCCATCCCCTTTTTTAAAATAAGGAGGATTACAAAGAATCAAGTCATATGACTCTAAGGAAGCTTTTCTAAAATCATCTATAATAACTTTTGATTCAACTGAGTTTACAAGCTCTATATTTGATAAAAGGATTTCTTCAAATTGAACTTGTAGCTCGTTAAAATGAATTATTTTTACATTGTTATTTAAGCAGTATTCAAGACCTACAACTCCCGAGCCTGCACACAAATCGAGAACCTTCTTGGCGTTTGGATATTCTTTTGATGCAATTTTGGCAAGACTCGTACTATCTTCATCAAAGTGATAGAAGCTTGGTTGTTTATAGTCCGGATGCATTTAAAACGTGGAGAAAGTCATCCTGATAAATACCAAGACGAAGAAGATTAAAGATAGAATAGAGTGGTGCATTTCCCCTTTTAAGTCCATCTAGATAGTGTTTTTTTTCAATAAAGAAAAGTGGCTTACCAAAGCCAGATTTATTATTTTTTAAATAATTAGCAAATTTTTGATTTGAATATATACGAACAGCTTGATCGATAGAGTTAAACGTATTTTGTTTTTTTAATTTATTAAAAGCACTAAGAAGATCTTCTCTTTTGTTGGCTTCCTTAGGAAAAGATGAATAAAAATTCGTAATTAGTCCTGGATTTTTTTTTAGTTTTTCATAGATAAGCCCCTTACCTAAAAAAGACAATAGTTCTGTTTCTGAGCTATATTTCTCAATCCAAAAGCTCCAAGCATACGGAAACCTCTGAGAGTTATTAAATGATTTAGTTCTTTCCCTAACATCAGAGAGTCTATTTGGTATATCGTAGTCTTCCCCTAGAACATCTTTAAACTTATCAGAAGCACCTATACTTAAATAAGCGACCAAGGTGTCCATTTTCTTATGAGAGGTATATTTATTTTTCAAATATTCTAAAATCTCCTCTAATACTTCAAGGCTTTTACCTTCTAAGCTTCTATTGTAGACTGATTCTATTGAGGTTAGATAAATGTCCTTATTCAAAATTGAATTTATCAAAGAGTTTACTTTTCCGTTTAAACCTAGTGCTGCATAAATATAAATAGAGATCATTTTAGACATAAGAGTATCTTGGGACTTTAGAAAATCTAAGCTCTTTTTTACTTTAATTCTTTGTCCCGTAGAGATATCAACAGGATTAATCTTTCTATGCTTGTTAAACTCTGCGAGTACTTTATAAGACTCTTCAACTAATTTATTCTTTTTAAGAATTGAGTTTTTAGAAGATTTTTTTAAATTGCATTCATGAAAAAGTTTTTTTTCTTTTTCCGATAAGTTCGTTGCTATTGATATTCCAATTCGACTTTCAATTGATTTGAAAAAGCCACAGTCTTTAATACTTACTTTCTTTTTAGAGGTAAAATAAAATCCAGATAGTCCTAGGGTTGGATTATAGACAAAGTTATCAGTCTCAAAAGATTCTAAATAATCAATTTTTTTTTTACTGAATCAGGGATAACTTGAGCATAGGCAGCAGGGAAAATGCTAATATTGGCTTCTATAAATTCTTTAATTAATTGTTTTCTAAAGTAAAATCCAGCAAGTGCTAAAACAAATAAAATACCGGCCAAAACAAGCAATAGGTTTTGATTAAACATTCCTTTTTTAACAGGCGCAACTTGCGAAACGGGCTTTAATCTCTTTACCGGCACTTCCATTCTTTGAACTGGTGCGCTTTCATCGATATCTTCTTCATCCTCTGATACTTCAGGTAAGCTAGAAAGTACCTCTTCCGTTTTCAATTGGTTAAGTATTGATTCTTTTTCATCTATAATATCGTCAGGGAACTCTAGATCATCTTCACTTGGAAGTTGAGAGTTCTCAACTTCTTGTTCTATTGTTTCAACAGCAAGAACGGAGTCAGCTTCAGATACAGGATTAAAGTCTTGTGGTATCTCATTTTTTAAATATTTTTGAACAAGTTCTTCTTCTCTTAGAAAAAACCAATAACCATTACCAGAGGATACTTCATCATCTTCTTTCAACGATCCTTTTTCAAGTAGCTCTTTTATTTTCTTTAAAGAAACAGGCCCAAGAATTTGATGATTTTTTGTGCGAATTAACCAATTTTTAATCATCAAAGAGCCAATCCTATAAGGGATGCCAGATCCTCATCATCAAACTTTAAACCAGCACTCACAGAGTAGCTCTGTCCATCAGATTTTGAAGCAAGATCTTCTCCGGCTAACTTTGTATAGAATACATTCCAAACACGAATTTCAGTTGATAGCCTTACAAAAGGACCAAGATCTTCATCAAAGTCAAAAACCTCAAGACTTGATACCAACCCATTTGAATCCGTATTATAATCAACTGCTAATCCACCAGTTGTTTCAAATAAACCTACTCTGAAAGACCAATTATTTAATTTTCTACCAATTTGTGCATTAAATTTATAAGCCGTTTCGTTAACTTCTTTTTCGCTAACTGTTGTTGAAGGGCCACCATCTGTAGATGTCGTCGTTGTTTTTTCATCTTCAAGCGCTCTTCCATAGTCACTTGAAACAACACCTAAACGAAAGAACTTCTCTGGACTCGGTATCAAGTCCACGTTGAATTCTGTTCTACTAGCGTCATCACTATTAACACCCGTATATAAAGATAAGTTTGTCTTGTAATTATTAACTCTGTTAACAAGTCTATTTACGCCAGAGAGTGTTTCATTAACTTGATCGATAACTTCTTCATCTCGAAGTAATTTACCAACAGTCCCTCGACCAGCTTTCACATCCCCAACAATATCTTTTAGATCGTTTACAGCTTTATCTACATTAGCCAAAATTGGTTTAATTCCATCTAAATCATTCATAAATGATCCATCAGCATATCGATCAGTTTCAAAGGCAACTTGTGAAGAAACTTTTTTCAAGTCCGAAATAATTTGATTAAGCTTCCCTTCATTTCCATTTATAACTTTCTGTAAAGATTCTGATATCGATTTTGCATTATCAGTAAACTCTCTAACATTCGCAATTATATCTTTCGCCACATTTCGTTTATTTTCATCATATAGTGACTCTCTAATTGCTTTAGATATCTCTTTTACATCCTTTAAAATCATCGATGCGTCTTTACCTAGTTCATCAAAGCCAGCTCCCTGACTTGCCCCAACAAGACTGTCCTGCTTGAGCCTTTTAGCATTTGGGTCTCCCAAAAAAATATCAAGATATTTATCACCTAAGAATCCAACTGTTTTAATTCTAAGTTTTGAATTTGATGTTACTTTTATTTGATCTAGAACTTCGAAAGTGATTAGAGCTTGAGAACCATTTAGTTCAATATTTTTTATTCTACCAGCAACAATCCCTGCAACCTTAATAGAAGAGTTTTTAAAGATTCCTGAAGCGTCATCAACAATAGTCTTATATTCTACATAATCGCCAAAGCCACTTTTATTGGATGTGATTTTAAGCGATACGATAACTAGTGAAGCTATCGCCATTAATGTTAGAAATCCTACTTTTAATTCGTTCAATGGTTTCCCCAAATTTTAAATACTTAGAATAATTGTAACTTAATAGAATGAAAATTAAATCTAATTTTTACAGGGTAATCATTTCCTATTTAGGTCGATAATTCTAAAAATTTTCTTATTGTTGGATTCGTAGATTTTTTAAAGTCCTCTACTGACGAGTGCTCAACAACTTGTCCCAGCTCCAAAAAAGCAATATAGTCTGATATTCTCAGAGTTGCTGCAATATCGTGAGAGATAATAACAGAGGTCATAGGGAGACTTGCTCCTGCTGCATGAGTCCTTCGTATCAAGTCATCAACCATATGTGTCGTAATAGGATCAAGTCCCGTAGTTGGTTCGTCATAGAGCATAACTTTTGGCTGAAGTGCCAAACCTCTAGCAAGGCCAACTCTTTTTCTCATTCCACCTGAGATTTCTGAAGGTAATTTATACCAAGCATGTTCATCAAGACCGACTTGTTCCATCAGAGATAACACATCTTCCTTAATTTGAGATTTAGACTTTTTCGTAAACTCTCTCATTGGGAAAGCGACATTATCAAAATTTGTCATTGAATCAAAAAGAGCTGAATATTGAAAGACCATTCCAAAATTTGTTCTAAACTCTCTCATTTGTCCTTCATCAAGATTTTTTAAATCCTGCCCTAGTACTTTTACTTGCCCAGAAGTTGGGTGATGAATTCCTAAAATATGTTTTAGTAGAGTTGATTTACCTGCTCCAGAGAAACCTAGAATTGTAGTAATTTTTCCCTCGTGAATTTTAAAGTCTAGTGCATTAAGAACAGTATGATCGCCAAATGTTTTTGTTAAATGGTTAAACTCTATTGCATCACTCATTATAAAATCTTTGCCAAAATTGCTGTTAGGAAAAAGTCTGAAATTAAAACCATAATCATTCCCCAGACCACGGCCATATTTGTTCCACGTCCGACACCTTCGGCTCCACCTTTAACAGCAAAACCTTGATATGTTCCAATGATTGAAATTAAAAATCCAAAGAATGAAGCTTTTATTAATCCTTCTATAATCATTGGAAGATTCATAAAATCAGATAGTTTCGAAAAATACATAACAGGGTCTATTCCTAAAACTTTTACTCCAATAACCCACGAGCCTAGATTTGCAATCAACATAAAGATCATACAAAGCATTGGCATTGTTATGACAGTTGCGAAAACTCTTGGAACAGCTAGGTATTGAACACTATTTACTCCCATACATTCTAAAGCATCAACTTGTTCTGTTACTTTCATTGTTCCAATTTGCGCGGCCATCGCTGCTCCACATCTTCCAGCAACGACAAGTCCCGTAAATACAGGAGCTAATTCTTTACACACAGCAATTGCCACGATTGGGCCAACAAAAGAATCAACACTGAAAGCCGTAAAGCCTAAGTAAATTTGGTAAGCAAATACCATTCCAGAAAATGAAGAAGTAAGTAGAACTATAAAGAGACTTTTATTTCCCATAAAGACCATTTGTTCAAAAAACAAAGTTCGTCTAAAGGGAGGTTTTAGAAACCAAAAAAAAGTTGAAAATATATAAAGAACTAATCTTCCAATTGCGGGTGTTACTTCTAAAACACTTGCTCCGACCCATGAGACACCATTCTTAACAATAGCTACCATAGGAAAATTGTAGTCAATTATTAAGGGCTTGGGAATTTATTTATAATAAAATTTACGCTCAACTCTACTACTAATACTTGTAAAGAGTTGATAAGGGATACTATTAGCTTGAGTACAAAAGTCAGAGACTGATTCTTGACTCTCATCCCATAGATATAGCTCATCTCCAACGTCAACTAGTGATAAATCCTTTGAATCAATAAAAATAAAGCAGATATCCATATTAATTCGAGCAATTATTTTTGCATCAAAGTTTTGTATTTTAAATTTCACTCCGCTGTAAAATGTAAGTAGTCCATCTGCATATCCTAGAGGGATAGTTAAAAGAACCCCTTCTTTATGGCAGACATGTCCTCCATAGCCGATCGGTTCACCTTTTTTTACTAGCCTTTTAGTCAGAACTTTTGTTTTTAAAGAGCTAACGATTTGTCCACTCCAATTAACACTCCTAGGCCCGTACAGCATCAAACCTGGACGAATATGTGTTTCATCAAGGCCAAATTCTTGCTCTATTGCTCCAGAGTTTGAAACGGAGGTTTCTAGAAGATTAAAATGAGTTTTTAGTACTCCTTTAATCTTTTTAAATTCTTCATACTGTTTATTTGTTTTATCGCCTTCTCTAATTTTAAAATATGATTTTGCGAAATGAGTCATCACATGAAAAATATCTTTTATATTACTTTTTTGTAGAAGATCTATAACCTCATTCAATTCACTTAAATTAAAGCCAAGTCGATTCATTCCTGTGTTAAATTTTAGAGCAAATTTATGATTATTAAATTTTTCATGAGTTATAAATGATTCAAGATCTCTCATATTTGAAATGACTGGAATAAAACTATTTGAAAAGTAACTTGATATTTTGTCTTTGAAATTTAATTCTGAAAAAACATAAATATTTATATTTGGAATATTTTGATTAAGAGTTAATGCCTCTCCTAAGCATGCAACACCAAAGTTTTTAATTTTTATTTTGTCTGCTGCAAAAGAAGATGTTTCAACTATTCCATGGCCATAGGCATTACCTTTAACCATAAAGATAATTTGATTATTGGGAGCTAATTCTTTTAGCTTTCTAAAGTTATTTTCAAGATAAGATAAATTTACAGAAAGTTCTGAGTCTTGCCTCATTAAACATTAAAAACAGGAGAATTAATTGAAGGCTTTGCATCAATACGATTCACAATTTCTTTTGTTTCAATTTGTCTTAAGAAGTTTATTGAGCTTGGTGCCGTTGTTGTTAAAACGGGCTTATCAGAATTAGATATTAAGATCGTTGTATCTTCAAAGTATTTAAAATAAGAAAAATCATTTAAGAAAAATTTTAATGTTTGAAAGTCACTGTCTAGATTTTTTCTATTTATAAACAGCATTATGTTTTGAGCTCCATAAAATGAAAATTTAAAATCTCCAGTCATGCTTTCAATTAGCTCTTCTTTAAAGTCACTTATGAATGATTTCCAATAAAAACGATTTCCGTGTTTCTCTTTTATAAGGTTCAACATCGGACTTAAATCAAGATTAATAAATTTAGAATCTTTATGAGCTTGATGAAAATAAATATCATCTAGTAATGAAAAGGCTTCAAATGAAGTAAGCTCTTGAGAATAATCAACTTTTGCAAGATCATTAACAAGTGCTGTTCTATAAAGATTAGAGATTCTCTCTCCAAAAAGATCCCAGTCAAAAGCTTGCAAGCGTTTCTCATCAAAGTTTCCAAGAACTAAAAGGTCACCATTTTCAAAACGTCCCTTTACTTCAACTCCTCTGATAGAATTAAGCAAATAGTCACGAGAAACATCTTCGGCCATATCTCTTGCATAACCTTTTATTCCTTCATTGCAAGGTACGTTTAACCAAAGATCTGGTAGTACCCTAAACTTAGGACCTGTTTTATCTAGTGAAGTTAACTTTTGAAAGTTTTTAGAAAGTTTATAAACGCTGAAAGAATAACAATACTCCCAAGCGTTAAAGGCTTGAGTAAGGTTTCGACAAAAAGATTTTACATCTGTACTTGTTCCTAGACCTTTAAAGAACTCGTCCATAAGCGAGTGAACATCTTCGTATTGAAAAGATTTTTCTGCTTGAGCAGAAAGTACTTTTGTTCTTTTTTGGATTCTCTCAATTCTTTGAGACAACTCTCCGTTTTCATCTTTAAGAAAAAGCTCTTTATTTCTTAATCTTAAAATTGTTTGAATTTGTCCACCAAGGCTAATTTCTTTTTTTACATAACCATAGTGGTTTAAATTATAAGTTGAATTCAAAAGCATTTTAGATTCTTCTTTATAATAGAAAGCAAAACACATTGAATCTTTTTTAACTTTAGGATGATTTTGAAATAAAACTTCGCCATCAGACATTTTCTTAACATCGACGATCGTTAAATCTGGAGTTCTCGTTTTCGCATCCACCCATAGCTCTCCAAGAGTCTGGTAAAAATGAGCGTAAATACCTATTTCTCTAAAAGCTATAGAAAGCTCTTGTGCTTCGGTAATATCATCCATTAAAAGTGCTACTTGAAAATCTTTTTGCTTATTCATAAAAACTCCATTTTCTATATTATGACACTCTCTATTATGGGATGACAAGGGGCTTAAACTGGGAATATAGCGAAAGCCTATCTTCATAAAGCTTCTTTAGTTCAAATTTAGATTTTTTAGACAATGGCCTATTGGTATCGTCCTTAATTCGCTTGTAGCACGTATCAAAATCAGTATCGATAAAATACCCACGAATATCTTCTCGAGAGTGAATAATTTCAAGCACAGATTCACTTAAAGCTCCTCCACCAAGCGCACTCCAAGATGAACTTCCATCCCATATATTTTTAAGTGTTTCAAGTTCAGCACTTCTGAACCATTCGAAGCCTCTTTTTTCAATTAACTCTCCAAGCTGATTAAAGCCAGAGCCTTCATTTTTAAAAATCATTTCGTCTAAGTCACAAAAGGAATATCCGAAGAATCGATTCGACTCTTCAATCTCTTTTAACTTTGTCGATTTTCCGGCTCCCATAAAACCACATAAGAAGTAATGCATTTTTTCCCTTTCCACTCTCACTTACCTGCGTTATATACCTACACTATGAATCAATTAATAGACAATAAAAACACTAAGGGCACTCTAACTGTCTCTAAATTCCCAATGGACTCGGCTCAAAGCTATCAATTAAGTGAAAGCCTTCCCTGGGTTAAAGACATTTTGTTAGAGCTTAATGAAAATGCAGACTCTAAACTTCCTGAAGAATATTTGGAAGATAGCTTTATCCACGCAGATATTGTTGTTGAGAAGAAGTTTAAGCAAACATATGGCGAGTATCTTTTAGTTTCTGGAACAGTAAAGACTGAATACTTTACTCAGTGCGTGAGAAATTTAAATGAAATGAAAGACAACCTTGAGGTTGAGTTTAAAGCTTGTTATCTAGATGGAGTTCACGAAGAAAACGACGAACTACAAGATCAAGTAGATATTTTCATGGACGGTGATGTACATGAACTTTACTTTTACGAAAACAGAGTTGCGAACATAAAGCTTCTAATTCATGAGCAAATATACCTTAATTATAACCAATATCCGGTGTCTGATTACGACGCAGAGCTAAATTGGTCTAAGGATACAACCTCAACAAAGCAATAGCTTAAAAAAGATAAAAAACTAGTTGGCATTATGCCGATCTTAATCTATATATTTAGACTCGTTTTTGACGACATTAAAATATTTTAGAATTTAGAACATAGCGGAGTATAAAATGGCAGTTCCTAAGAAAAAGACATCTGTATCAAGAAAAGGTTTAAGAAGAGCTGGTCAGCATCATAAACTTTATAGAAAGCACCCAATGAATTGCCCAAATTGTGGCGATATGACTATGCCTAATAAAGCATGTCCAAGTTGTGGAACTTACAAAGGTCGTGAAGTATTCACAATAAAAGTTAAAGAAGAGGAAACTGAAGCTGACGCTTAATTTTCACTTTTTTAGTTTGACTTGATTAAAACACAGTAGTTAAATTTGATTCATAAAACCTTCAATTAATTCTTTTAATTGAAGGTTTTTTTTTATCCAAAAAACACTAAAGGAATAAATATGTTTGCAACGAAAATCACAGGAACTGGAAAATTCCATCCTGAAAAAGTTATGACAAATGATGATCTTTCAAAAATGGTTGATACAAGTGATGAGTGGATCATGCAAAGAACAGGTATCAAAGAAAGACGTATTGCAAACCCTGAAACAGAGTACCCAAGTGGAATGGCTTTTTATGCTGCTCAGGATGCAATAAAAAATGCAGGACTTGAGCCAAATGATATTTCATTAATCATCTTCTCAGTTACCCTTCCTGATTATTTATTTCCAAATACAGCAAGTCAGCTTCAAACAAAACTTGGAATATCAAATGAATGTGCGTGTATGGATATAAACGCGGCTTGTACAGGTTGGGTTTATGGATTACAGATGGCAGACGCTCTAATTAAAACTGGTGTTCACAAACACGTTCTTGTTGTTGGAACAGAGATGACTTCTGCATTTAATAACTGGGAAGATAGATCTTCTTGTGTTTTATTTGGAGATGGTGCTGGTGCCACTGTTCTTTCACAAAACGAAGACAATGATGGAGCACAATTTATTGATTCAATCTTAAGTTGTGACGGAACAAAATCTGGAAGTTTAATTCTTAAAAAAGGTGGAAGTAAATCACCTATAACTCATGAAGTTTTAGACAATAAAGAACAATTTGTATCGATGGAAGGACAAATCGTTTTTAAAAATGCTGTTAAAACAATGTCCAGACATTGTGCAACTCTACTTAAAAGAAATAATCTAACGACAGAAGATATCGACTGGTTTGTTCCTCATCAAGCAAATCTTAGAATTATTGAAACGACTGCTAAACTTTTAGAATACCCAATGGATAAAGTTATTTGTAATGTTGAAAAATATGCAAATACTTCTAGTGCATCCATACCTGCTGCAGTTCACGAAGCATTCACTGACGGAAGAATCAAAAGAGGCCAAACAGTTTTATTTGCAGCTTTTGGAGCTGGGTTAACCTCAGGTGCAGTTCTTTTAAAGTTCTAGGAGATTTTTATGGGTGTTACACTTATCTTCCCTGGTCAGGGAACACAATACGTTGGTATGGCCAAGTCACTTGAAGAGTTTTCTGAATCAAAAGAAATTTTAGATCAAGCAAATAACTCGTTAGGCTTTGATATAAAAAAATTAATGTTTGAAGGACCTGAAGAAGATCTAAAGCAAACAGAAAATACTCAACCAGCAATTGTTACTCACTCAATTGCTTTATTCCAAAAACTAAAAACAATTCTTGATGAAAGAAATATTAAAATTGATCAAGTAATGGGTCACTCGGTTGGCGAATACTCCGCTCTTGTTGCCGCAGGGGCAATTCGTTTTGAAGACGCTGTTTTAGCTGTAAAGAATAGAGGTAAATTCATGCAAGAGGCAACTCCAAGTGGAGTTGGGAAAATGTATGCATGCTTAAGAGTTGATGGTGAAACTGTAATCAAAGCTTGTCTTGAATCATCTTCAGAGTATTCAAAAGTTATGCCTGCAAATTTTAATGAACCCACTCAAACAGTTATCTCTGGTCACGCTGATGCTTGTGATAAAGCCGTTAAGTGGATTGAAGATAATTTTGAAGGAAGATTTAGAGCAATGGAGCTTAAAGTTTCAGCTCCTTTTCATTCAATCCTTATGAAACCTGCTGAAGAGAAGCTTTCAGATTTCTTTAAAACGATTGAGTTTAAACAAAATGATGTTCCCTATATTGCAAATATTGATACTACAAAATATGAAAATACTTCTGCTGAAAAAATAAAAGATAATCTTTTAAAGCAAGTATGTGGTTCAGTTTTATGGACTCAATCAATTGAGACACTTCCTACTGACACCATTTTTATTGAAGTTGGTCCGGGGAAAGTTCTAACAGGTTTAAACAAAAAAATTAATAAAGATTTAAAAACATTTACTCTAGACTCTGAGGATTCGTTTACAAATCTAATGGAGTTTTTAGATGAATGTAACTTATAGTGACCTTCAAAATAAAATTGTTCTTATAACTGGAGCAACTCGTGGGATTGGAAATGCAATCGCAAAAGAGTTAGCAAAAAATAAATGTCATATTGTTTTTAATTACCGCTCTAATCCTGAAGCTGCAACTTCTTTATGTGAGGAATTTAAAACTCTTGGCGCATCAAATGCGACGGCTTTAAACTTTGATATTACTGACTTTAATAAAATGAAAGAGGAAGTTGATAGTTTTATAAAAGAGCATGGTGCAATTAGCGGGCTCATAAATAATGCAGGTATTGCAAAAGACCAACTCGTTTTAAGAGTAAAGCCAGATGATATAACACAAATCTTAGATATAAATCTAAAAGGCACGATGGTTCTTACAAATCATCTATGTCGTAATTTTTTAAGAGCTGAAAATGTATCTATTGTTAATATGAGTTCAGTTGTTGGACTCATGGGTAATACTTCTCAAAGTGTATATGCGGCCTCAAAAGCTGGCCTAATTGGCTATTCGAAATCCCTTGCTAAGGAGCTTGGGTCAAGAAAAATTAGATGCAATGCGATAGCTCCCGGTTTTATTCAAACTGAAATGACTGAAAAAATTGCTGAGAAAGCACAAGAAGAATACAAGAAATCAATCCCAATGGGCGATTACGGAAATACCCAAGATGTTGCCAACTTGACTTTATTCTTACTGAGCAGCGCGTCTTCATATATTACAGGTGAAGTAATTAAAGTTGACGGCGGATTGTATATTTAACTATTATAGCGACATAAATTAGAAATTTATTTTCGGAGGATATATGGAAACAATTGAAAAAGTTATTAAAATCGTAAGTGAAGCGACAAAAGTTGATGCGTCTAATATCAAAGCTGAAACGAACTTCATTGATGATCTAAATCTAGACTCTCTTGATATGGTAGAGATGATGATGAAAATGGAAGAAGAGTTTGGAGTTGAAATTCCAGAAGACAAAACAGAAGATCTTAAAACGATCAACGATGTAACAAACTTCTTAAAAACAATAAACTAAATATCAGTTAGCCTCCTTATAGGAGGCTTTTTTTTTAGGAAAAATTATGCAACTTAATCGTGTCGCTGTAACTGGAATCAGTGCAATTTGTGGCCTAGGAAATAATCTTGATCAAGTTTGGAATAATGCCTTAGCCGGAAAATCTGGTATCTCAGAAATCAAAGATGTTGACCCTGACAAATGGCCAGTTCGTATTGCCGGATCAGTAAAAGACTTTCAAATTAGTGAAGATATTTTAGCAGCAAAAGAACAAGCTCGTTTTGATACCTTTATTCATTATGCCCTTCACTGTACAGATGAAGCTTTAAAACAATCTGGTTTATTAGATGCTGGTTATGATCCTTATATGATTGGTTCTGTTTTAGGAACTGGACTTGGTGGATTTCCCTTTATAGAAAACGCTCATAAAACTTATATGGATAGAGGCCCAAGAAGAGTCTCTCCATTTTTTGTTCCATCATTTATTCCAAATATGGCCAGTGGGAAAATTTCTATGAAATGGAATTTCAAAGGAACAAACCACGCAGTAAGTTCTGCCTGCGCATCAGCCGCTCACGCGATTGGTATTTCAGCTGCTGAAATTATGCTTGGACGTCAAGATGCACTCGTTACTGGTGGATCTGAATCTGTTGTAAGTGGATTAACTATTGCTGGCTTTAATGCCATGAAAGCACTCTCTAGAAGAAACGACGAGCCTGAACTTGCAAGTCGTCCTTTTGATAAAGATAGAAATGGATTTATCATGGGAGAAGGTGCTGGAATTTTAATTTTAGAAAACCTTGAAAAAGCAAAAGCCAGAGGGGCCACAATCTTAGCCGAAGTTGTTGGCTTTGGCTCAACTGCCGATGCTTATCATATAACTTCACCTCACCCAGATGGAGAAGGAACAATTCCTTGTATGCAACAAGCATTAAAACAAGCGGGAATTGAACCTAAAGATATTGATTATATTAATGCCCACGGAACAAGTACTCCAACTGGTGATATTGCTGAGACAAATGCAATTAAAGCGGTCTTTGGTGAACACGCATATAACTTAAGCATTAGTTCTACAAAATCAATGACTGGTCACCTATTAGGTGCAGCCGGTGGTCTTGAGTCTGTATTTTGTATCAAGGCAATTACTGAGGGCGAAATTCCTCCTACAATTAATCTTGATAATCCTTCAGAGGAATGTGACCTAAACTACACTCCTAAAAAATCGGTAAAGAAAGAAATTAAATATGTTTTAAACAATTCTTTTGGTTTTGGTGGGACAAACTCAACGACAGTTTTTAAAAAATACGAAGAATAAAGGAAATCAATGAGCTTTTTAGAAAACTTAGATCCAGAAATTTTTAAAAATATAAATTTTGAAAAACAAAGACAAGAAATTGGTCTAGAGCTTATTGCTTCAGAAAACTATTGTTCTCAAGCTGTAATGGAAGCCCAAGGAAGTTGTCTAACAAATAAATATGCTGAAGGTTACCCTGGCAAAAGGTATTATGGTGGATGTGAACACGTTGATACGGTTGAACAAATTGCTATCGATAGACTTAAAGAGCTTTTTAATGCTTCTTATGTAAACGTTCAGCCTCACTCTGGGTCAAGTGCCAATATGGGTGTTTATATGGCCACACTATCACCAGGAGATACCGTTTTAGGAATGAGTCTTGATGATGGTGGACACTTAACTCACGGTAGTCCAGTTAACTTTTCTGGAAAACTTTATAAATTTGTAAGTTACGGCTTAAATGAACAAGAACTTCTTGATTACGATCAAATGGAGAAACTAGCTCTTGAACATAAACCTAAAATGATTGTTGCTGGAGCAAGTGCATATCCAAGAACAATTGATTTTAAAAAAATTCGAGAGATCGCTGATAAAATTGATGCTCTTGTTCTAGTGGACATGGCACATATTGCGGGTCTTGTTGCCGCTGGTCTTCATCCAAATCCAATGGAGTATGCTGACTTTGTTACAAGTACGACTCATAAGACTCTAAGAGGTCCAAGAGGTGGAATTATTCTTTCCAATAAAGAAGATTGGTTTAAAAAATTGAACTCAGTTATCTTTCCTGGAATTCAAGGTGGTCCACTTGAGCATGTTATTGCTGCAAAGGCCGTATCTTTTGGAGAGGCACTTAAACCTGAGTTTAAAGAATACCAAAAACAAGTTATAAAAAACTGTCAGGCTCTGGCAGAGGGACTGATGGAAAATGGTATTGATATTGTTTCTGGTGGAAGTGATAATCATCTAATTCTTTTAAAAACTGACTCTGTGAATTTATCGGGGAAAGATGCTGAGAGAATTCTAGAGGAAGTTGGTATCACTTGTAATAAAAATATGATTCCTAAAGATACTCGCTCTCCTTTTGTAACTAGCGGTATTCGTCTTGGGACTCCTGCTATTACGACAAGAGGCTTAAAAGAAGATCATATGAAAATGCTTGCTGGATGGATAAATGGTGCTTTGAGAAACCATGAAGATTCAAGTAAACTTTCTAAAATAAAAACTGAAGTTGAATCTCTTTGCAAAGATTTTCCCGTTTATAAATAAAAAGACTTAAGGAGCAATTATGCGTTTACTATTATTAATATCATTACTACTTACAATGACATCTTGTTTTAATAAAAATGAAGAAGCTCCAGAGGCTTCAAAAGATGCAACTGCACAAGAATCAAAATCTGAAGCTGCTGAAGCTGGAATGGGTTCAATTGCTGAAGAAAACGATATGTGTATTTGTACAAAAGAATACATGCCTGTTTGTGGAGAGGATGGAAATACTTATCCAAACAAGTGTCAGGCTGGTTGTGCAAAAACAAAAGTTGTTAAAGAAGAGCCTTGTAAATAAATTTAAAAGAAAATCGATTAGTATATTGATGGTGAAAACAAAAAGGACGCGATAGCGTCCTTTTTCAGTTTTAGCTAAATGCTTGCTGAACAAGCACAACCAAAGCTATGACAAGAACTAATTGTTTAAGAAAAAACATGTGTACCTCTCGACTATGTCTGTGTGTACTTTAACGCTACCAACCTATGAGTAAATGAGTCAACATAAACTTAATTACACTACGCACGCGCTATGCATCAATATCTTTTTTTCATTATTAATCCCTTTGCTAGACAAAGGTTTTGGAATTAGATAGATTTCATCAAATTTTTCGAGGAAAAGCTATGAGATGTCCATTTTGCGAAGCAAATGAAACTAAGGTTGTAGATTCACGATTACTAAAAGAGGGCCTTTCTGTTAGAAGACGGAGAAAGTGCGAAAACTGTGAAAGACGATTTACAACTTACGAGAGCATTGAAATTCAAATGCCTGTTGTTGTTAAGCTAGATGGAAGACGTGAGCCCTACCAAAAAGATAAGGTCTTAAAAAGTATCGCAAAAGCTTGTGGGAAAAGACCGATTTCAACAGAACAAATTGAAAGAGTTATTGATAATATAGAAAAGAACGTTCTAGAAATTTCAACAAAAGAAGTTAGTTCAAAACAAATCGGACATCTACTAATGCTGTATTTAAGAAACTTAGATCCAGTTGCTTATATAAGATTTGCATCTGTATACAGAACATTTCAAGACGTTGAAGAGTTTGTTCATGACCTTCAACACGAAGAAGAAACATTTAATTCAAGCACAAGATAATATAAAGGTTTAAAAGTGAATAAAAAAAGAGAAGCGCGCGAGTTTTGTTTTCAATACTTCTTCCATCTGCAATTACCAGTTTTTAAAGAAGAAAAAGAGGATATTTCTCCCTCTGATCTTGGAACTTCTATTGACCAGTTCAAAGAAAGTACCAACACAATGCTAAGTGAAGAGAATAATAAATTTGTAAAAGAACAAATTCAAGGAACTTTAAGTAGCTATGCAAAGCTTGAAGAGACGATTGAGAAATACTTAAAGAGCTGGAAGCTTAGCCGAATCTCAAAAGTTGATCATACAATTCTTCTACTTGCTGCATATGAGATGCTTGAAGATAAGACAACTCCTGTAAATATCGTAATAAACGAAGCCATTGAAATTTCTAAGAAATTTGGAACTGTTGAATCAGGCCCTTTTGTAAATGGTGTTCTAGATAATCTAAGTAAAAATGAACTCGGCGGATAAAACTCCTGTGGACAAAAGTCCACTCGATAGACTCTCCACTTTTATAACACCTAGTACTGCTGGTGTTATTTGGCTTACGGACTCGCCTCTAAACACAAACCTATCTGGTGTTTATGAATTTAATTATTTAACAAATGGGCTTCTAACGAAATCGATTCAATCGGATTCAGATAAAAGTAAAATGGCGAACTTCTTTGTTACAGATAATTTTGGTAATCCATTTTTTCTATCTCATCTAGCTATAAACTCTAAAGAAGATATAAAGAAAATTTATACACAAATGGAGTTGGCAAAGCCTTTAATTCAAGAAACAATCAACCAAGTTTATGTATTTAACAAAAGTACCAATACTCGTAATGTTAATATCTTAAAAGAGCTACTTAATAGATATGAGTTTATTGATTTTCAAAATCTTAATATATAAGGACATATATGAAATTTATTATCGCTTTCCTAATTCTTACAAACTCTTTTGTTTTTGCTAGTGCTTCAAAAAGTACAAAATGTGAAGTTGAACTTGAAAGTGATGATATGGAACTTCACTGGGAAGCCTATAAACTCCCAGCTCCAAATAAAACCGGAGTAAAAGGAACCTTAAGGAACTTAGGTTTAAAAGAAGAATATAAAGGCGAATCGATTGAGAAGATTCTTGATGGGATGGAGTTTAATATAGATGCACGAAGTGTTTGGACACGAAACTCAATGAGGGATGCAAAGCTTGTTAAGTTCTTTTTTGGAAAAATGGTGGGTGGTACTTATATTAAAGGGAAAATTATCAAGCTTCATGAGAATTCAATGAAAGTACTTATTAATATGAATGGTCTTTCAAAGGAAGCTGTACTTAAAGTTACAAGAAAAGAGCAAAGACTTGTAGCAGAAGGCACAATCGATATTCTAGACTGGGCAATGGACAAAAGTTTAGCCGCACTCAATAAAGCTTGTTTTGATCTTCACAAGGGAAAAACTTGGAGTGATGTATCGATTAAGCTAATGCTAAGTTATGAGAATAACTGCGACTAAGGCCTCAAAAAATGTAATCTTTACAAAGAATTAACCCCTAAATGATCTTTAAGATATGCTCCAGTCCGAGGATTTTATGAATAAATATACGATATCAATATCACTTATTATTATAAGTTTTATTGCTTCAGGAAATTCATGGTCTAGGGACTACAAAAAGGAATGCCAAGAGGTTGCAAAGTACGCTATTGCCAATAAATACAGTGCACTTTGTTCTTTGGACTATCACTTGTTCAATGCAAAACCTAAGAAATCTTTAAATATTCAAAAAGAAGCTAAGGCTCAATTAAAGATCGCTGAGTTTAATGCTTATCATCCAGGCATGGCTAAAACTCGATTCAAGGACTATCAAAAAATAGCATCCCTTATTAACAAATGGGATATTATTGGTATGACAGAACTTCTACCTCTAGTCTCTGATGATCTTACTCATAACAATAACCTTGTAAAATTTATTGAAATCACCGCTCCTGGAAAGATTGATTTCTATCAGAAATCACTAAAAGATATTCAAAGAAAACTAAAAAAGACTAAAAGCAACTACAGAAGAAAGTCTCTATTAAAGAAGCTAAATATAAAAGAGAAAATGATTACTTTTTATAAAGCTGAGATAAAAAAAGCGAAAGCTCATTACAGAAAGCCTGGATACTTAAAGATTCTAGATGAGCTTCATAAACTCAAAAGCGGTAAACGATGGGCACTAGTACTGTCCCCCATTGGAGAAGCTGCGAAAGTAACAGATGTTCACGAACTCGTTGGTTACTTTTACAAATCTGATATGGTTAAACCCTACTCAAATGAATACTGTAAAAAAACAGCGAAATCGAAAGTATCACCTTTTGCATGTATTCCAACTATGGATAAAAAGATTCTAGGACAAGACAAAAATGATGTTTTCTCCAGAAGACCATTTATGGCCAGCTTTAAAGCTAAGAGCTTTAACTTTACCCTATTAACAAGTCATGTAATCTATACTTCTCCAAAAGATCACCCTGAACTTGTTTCAAATATTTTACAAAAATCTTTTGGTGTTGATCACTGGAAAGAATTATCAACAGGAATAAACGGCGGAAACTTTGCTCGATTTGCAGAAGTAAAAGTTACTCTTGAATTAATTCAAAAACTCAGAACAAAATACAAACAAAAAGATATTATTTATATGGGAGATTTAAATCTTAACCATAAAAATAAATTTTGGAATCAAGTTCTTAGTGCTGCTCCTGGCTTTGAACTCTATGTAGAGGAAAAAACATCATTATCCAAAGCTCGCTATAACAGTAATATGGAAGAAACCAATGGCTTCTCTAATGATTTTGATCATTTTCTCTTTGACCCTAGTCATACAAATGAATGTTTAGGAGAGGATGCAAAGGCAAACGTTAAAGTTGAGAATTTCTATAAAGGTGCTACGGGAAGATACGTTAAACGTTTATATGAAGTGAGAACTAAACGAATCAATGAAAACAAGTATGAATACAATAAAGCCAAGTATAAGCGTTTATTAGACAAGTTTGTTGCTCCTTTTGAAAACGGAGAAAAGACAATAATGAAAATTGGTAATAAGAAAATCATTGTGAGTGGGAAAGCTCACTCTGTTAAAGGTCTTATTAAAGATAAAAGAGCTGTTAATTTAATTACTGATTTTTTTCAACATCGAGTTTTAGATTCACAATTAGCTGATCAGACATATTATGTTTACTACGCAAACTTATTGTCTGACCATATGCCAATTGTTCTTACTTGTAATATTTAATAAGCTAAAAGTTCTCTTAACGCCGCTTCAACTTTATCCGCATTCGGAAGAGTTTCTTTTTCTAAAATTCTATTAAATCCAACAGGTGTAAAAGTTGATCCAACTCTTTTTACTGGTGCATCTAATTGCTCAAAACATAATTCATTAATTTGAGCTACAATTTCACCACCAAATCCACCAAATACTTTATCTTCATGGGCTACTAAGACTCTATGAGTTTTTGATACTGAAGTAACAATTGAATCAGTATCTAACGGAATCAATGAACGAAGGTCAATAACTTCAACTTCAATCCCCTCTTCTTTTAATTTTTGAGCAACCTGAAGAGAGTGATGAACAGTATTTCCATAAGTAATGATTGTAACATCACTTCCCTCTGCTCTTACACGTGCTTTTCCAAATGGAACTTCGTAATCATCAGGAACAACAGTCATTGCGTCTTTTGAATTATAAAGAGCTTTAGGCTCAAGGAACATTGTTGGTCCCTGACTTCTCATACATGTTCTAAGCAATCCTGCTGCATCGTCAGCAAAAGCTGGTACAACAACTCGAACACCAGGGAATGTTGTTAAACACCCTTCAATGTTTTGAGAGTGATAAAGTCCACCACCAATATATCCACCAGAGGCAAGTCTGATTGTTATGTTTGGAGAGAATGCACCATTACTTCTCCAGTAGTCATGTGTTGTTTCTACAAATTGCTCCATTGCGGGCCAAAAATAATCTGCAAACTCAGCCCCCTCAACAACAACTCTTATGTCTTTATCAAAACGAGTCATTCCATTTGCTGTTCCAAGAATATAATCCTCAGCAATCGGTCCATTAAAGACTCTATCTATTCCAAACTCCTGTTGCATTCCTTTAGAGACATTAAAAATTCCACCTTTTTCTTTGTTGGCCATATCTTGCCCCCAAATAAAAGTTTTTGAATTATGTCTAAACTCAGCCTTTAAAGTTTCATTTAATGCTGTAATAAATTTAATCGGTTCACCATCTTCTGAATGTGTTCCTTCTGGGTACTTACTCGCCTCATATGCAGGAGGTAGAACATAGTCCCAAATTGAATCAGCTGTTGGATGTGGTGCTTTAACTCCGGCCTTATGAGCGATCATAAGTTCAGCCTTGCACTCTGCTTCTATTTTTTCTAATTCTTTTTTAGTAAAGCTCTTAGAGTCTAAAAGATCTTTCTTAAACTTAGGAAGTGGATCTTGAGCAAGAGCATCAGCGATTTCTTTTTCATCTCTATACCACTCGTGCTTATCGGAGTTTGAGTGGTTTCCAATTCTTACACAATGAGCGTGAACAATTACTGGCTCACCTTTTTCAAGAACGTGCTTCTTAGCTTCTGTCATTGCATTCATTGAATCAAAAACATCTTTCCCATCACAGTGGATGATTCTTAAGTTCAAAAAACCTGTAAAGTTATTAGCAACAAATTCATTTGCTGTTTGGTCTTTCTTTGGGACAGAAATTCCATAACCATTATCTTGAAAAACAAAAATAACAGGAAGCTTCTCATTAGTTGCTCCGTTTATTGCTTCATAAACATATCCTTCTGAAACAGAAGACTCACCCTGGCTAGAAATTGCAACACCTTTATGTTCAAAGCGCTTCATTCCACGAGCAACTCCCGCTGCGTGAAGAGTGTGGTTTCCAGTACAACTAGAAACGTTATGTATATTCCATTCTGGTTTCGCAAAGTGATTCGACATATGACGTCCACCAGAAGCTAGGTCTGCATCTTTTGAAAGACCATTTAAAATAATCTCCGTTGCATTTACTCCCGCCGATAGCGCCGTAAGCATATCTCTATAATAAGGAAACATATGATCTGTTTTTTTATCAAAGGTTTGACCAATCGCTAGCTGAATTCCATCGTGTCCAGCGTAAGGAGCATGGTAAGACCAACCAAGGGCTTGTTTCAGGTAGTTTGGTGCTCTTTCATCAAGCATTCTTCCAAGTACTAGTAACTCATACCATTTCTTAAGTTCAGCCTTTTTCGTTTTCTTAAGGCTATAAGTTTCTTTCACTTTCTGGTCTACAATGGCCATAAATCCTCTCTTTTAAATAATTAATACTTATTTCTACCTTAAATTTCGGATGATTTATAATAAAATTGACTCTTTTTTAAATTTTATCGTTGTTAACTGAACCAAGTTCACTTAAAATAATATTTAACTAAACGGAGTTTAATTAAATGCGAACAAGGGCCAGAAACACACTAAATAAAGAGAATAAGAAGAACCTAATTCTCGACACGGCCAAAGAGCTCTTTTTATCCAATACTAGCGCAATACCTACGGCATCCTCTATTGCAAAAAGCAGCAGTATGACAAAAGGAAATCTCTACACTTATTTTCAATCTAAAGAAGAGCTCTTTTATAATCTTTTATTTGAAGAGTATAAAAGATGGTTTGATGAGGTTTTAAATATTTTTGATTATTCCTATATGCTGGAAGTCAGACTCTTTGAAGATTTTTATCGAAACGAGCTTCTAGTAAAACTTAATACTCTTTACCACTCCCAGCTTAAAAGCAAAGTGCCAAATAATAAAAAAGAAAAATTTGAAAATTTTATCAGAGAGAACTTAAATGAACTCGCAAATAGAATATCTCCAAAGTCTCACAAAACTCGAACTGAAGTTTTAATTCTACTTTATTCCTCGATCTCATTAATCATCGGCTCTTATCAATTTGAAAGTGAATTTGATGATAGCTTTGACTCAATTAATTCTTCAGACATCTATATTCCAAGACTCATGGCCATGTGGGATATTTTCTAATCGTAACTTGAGAATATAATGTTTTTTCTATTATAAGAATTTCTTTTCCACAAGAATGAATCTATAAAAAAATGTAAAAATAGTGGAAACAGAAATAAAGTATTTAACAGTATTTCAGCAAAAGAATAATCTTTTCCTATATAGCTCACAAGGTTACTTTCAAATAAGTCTTCTCCCATACCGAGTAATAATGCAACGATAAGAACTAGCATTAGGCTTCCTGCTCGATATTTATCACTCATTTTTAAACGTACTGATTTTGAAATCAAAAAGAAATATGGGACTCCATGGGAGATAATTATCGGAAGAAGAAGAAACTCAAGGCTGTAATTAAAAAGAAAAGGATATGCAAACAAACATGCATGACTTGTTACAAAGAATGCCGAACTAAATGAGATACTTTTTTTAGATAAATTTGAGATGCAAAATAGTCCCCATAAAATAAAAACAAACAAGTAAAAAAATCTAACGAGAGAAAAAAGCTCATCACTAGGAAAGCCAAACAAATCATTTGCACTGTAATAATTTAACTTCGCATCTGGTAGGAAATGAATCGATATAATCCCAACTAATTGAAAAAGATAGAGAAATATGGAAGATTCTTTTCTGCCAATCCCAGCAATTGCATCATAGATTTTAAGAAAACCAATATTTTGTTTAATATAGTGAAAGAAAGTTGCGTAGAGTGCAATTTTCCAAAACAAAGCTCCATCAAAAGATAATATTCCAACAGAGAGGGCACTGTAGATCACTACAAACTTGTATATTTTTCTTTTGTCTTCCCCCAAAAGCTTTTCCTTAAACAGCCTAATAAAAGTTGTATATACATGCCCCGTATCAACAATGATCATCGTAAAAAAAATGATTACTGTAAGCATGAATGAAAAATCTAACTTTGTAGCAAATAACAGTAGCAGCATTGCTAAATGCCCAGGAAGGATTAATAGAAATAAGTCTCTTTTTTGAGAAAAGAGAATTGGCTCAAGCTTCATATAGATAGCTTCTCATAATTTTGGAAAAAAGTATGAAGAATCTCCAAGAAATGACTGAACATTTTAATCAAGATCTTGTATAAAACCTTAATTATTTTAGAAAGATATGACGATAAGTACGTATAAATAATAAAAGAATTTAATATATGGAGGCAATATGTCTAAGAAGTCTATTGGTGAAGCCTATCTAGCCGATCCAAGATTAGTTGAAGCAAAAAAACTTATCTCTGAAGCCCTAAATGATCATTCAAGTAAAATTGAAGGAGTAAAGGCTGCTGACCCGGAATTAAAGCAAAGCTACGAGTCAATGATGGAAGAGTTTGGAAAAAATCGTGGTGGTAAACTTTTTTATAATTATATTGGCTCTGGAATTGGAAAGGGAGCTCTTGTTGAGCTTGCTGATGGTTCAGTAAAGTACGACTTTATTACTGGAATTGGTGTTCACTACTTTGGTCACTCTCACCCAGAAGTTATTGCTGCTGAGGTTGATGGGTCAATCACTAACACAACGATGAGTGGAAACCTTCAACAAAATGTAGACTCTCCAAAACTTTTTAAATTACTACTCGATCAAGCAAATAAATACGACGCGGGTTTTGATCATATGTTTATGACTTCTTCTGGAGTTATGGCCGCAGAAAATGCTCTAAAAATGGCATTTCAAAAAAAACACCCCGCACATAGAGTAATTGCATTTGAAAAATGTTTTATGGGAAGGACACTTAGTGTTGCTCAAATCACTGATAAAGCAGTTTACAGAGCAGGTCTTCCAAAAACTTTAAACGTTGATTATATTCCTTTCTACGATGCAAACGAACACGAAGGTTCAATCAAAAATGCTGTTTCAAAATTAGAAGCAATGTTTGTAAGGTACCCTGGTGAGTATGCAGCGATGTGTATGGAACTTGTTCAAGGTGAAGGTGGTTACTGGGTTGGTCACGAAGATTTCTTTAAAGCAATATGTGATACATGTCACAAACATAACGTAAGCGTAATAGTTGATGAAGTTCAAACATTTATGAGAACTGATGAACTATTTGCTTTTCAATACTTTAAACTTGATAAGCATGTTGATTTTGTAAATATTGGAAAGAACTCTCAAATCTGTGCAACGATTTATAGAGAAGATCATAAACCAAGACCAGGTTTAGTTTCTCAAACCTTTACTTCTAGTGGTGCTGCAATCAATGCTGCTTATTATATAATTAATGAAGTTGCTAATAATGGATACCTTGGAAAAGATGGAAAGATAAATAAAATCCATAAGTGTTTCGCTGATCACCTAGATAAGCTAAGCCAAAAATATCCTGATAAAATTGAAGGTCCATGGGGAATTGGAGCAATGGTTGGAATGACTTTATTCAAAGGTGACTTTGAGAAGTCTAAGGCATTTACATTTAAGCTTTTTGAAAATGGATGTCTATCATTTATTGCAGGACAAAATCCAACAAGAGTTAGATTCTTAGTTCCAATGGGAGCTGTTACAGAAGAAGACATAGCAAATGTTTGTAAGTTAATCGAACAAACTGTAAATGAAATAGAATAAGATAAGAGGAAGAAGTAGTGTTTATAATTAGACCAATTTGTGAAAATGATTTAGCTGGGTTGATGAGTCTACTAGAAACATCTGGGCATGGATTAACATCCCTTCCTAAAGACGAAAAAATAATTTTAAATAAGATTATTTATTCTCAAAGAAGTTTTGAACATAGAGGCGATAGGCCAAATGGTGAGTCCTACCTCTTTGTTATGGAAGAGCTTTTCACCGGAAAAATCGTTGGTGTCAGTGGAATTATTTCTAAAATTGGAGGCTTTGAGCCCTATTACTTCTATCGCCTAAAAGAAGAAGATAGACACTCGGAGATGCTTAACGTCACTAAAAATGTTAAGTCATTACATTTTGAAAAAATTCACTCTGGACCTGCTGAGATTTGTTCTCTCTTCTTATCTCCAGAATTTAGAAATAGTCAAAATGGACGTTTCTTATCACTATCTCGATTTCTTTTTATGGCCGAAGACAGAAAGTACTTTGAAGATAAAGTTATAGCTGAGATGAGAGGAAGAGTGAACGATGATGGACACTCACCTTTTTGGGAAGCAGTTGGTAGAAAGTTTATGGATATCGATTTTGTCCAAGCCGATTATCTCACAATGAAAAGTAAAAGATTTATTGAAGAACTTCTACCAGAACAACCGATCCTTGTTGATATCCTGCCAAAGGAAGCTCAAGAAGTGGTTGCAGAAGTTCACCCCCATACTGAGCCAGCGAAACGCATACTGCAGCAAGAAGGATTTGAATTTAGTGGACTAGTTGGTATTTTTGAACCTGGGCCTGTTTTAAAAGCAAATCTTGATGAAGTGCGCGCAGTTAAAGAGAGTGTTATTTTAGAGATTGGTGAAATAACTAATGACCCAATTGATTCAGATGTTTTTGTAATATCAACTTCAGGTGATGAGAAGTCATTTATCTCGTGTTTGGGTAATCTTGAAATCCTAGATACGGGAAAAGCCAAAATAAGTGCCGTTACAGCAACGGCCCTAAAGCTTCGTTTCGGTGAAAAGCTTCGCTACGTGACTTTAAAAAAGAAAGTTGCGAAGCAAGAAGAACTTATTTAAGCGTACACTTATAGTATCTCATCGATGCTTTTCGACAAGCATCCCACATACACCATCCAGATACTCCATCGTACTCGATAAGGAATGCCGATTTTTCAGCGGTTAAAAACTTTTTGTCATAGTAAAAAGTATCATGACCTTTAAGATCAACTTTCAGAAAATCTTCAGTTAAAATATAGTTTAGCTCTTCAGCTGAAACTTTTTTCTTTAAAGCCTTTTCAATATTTGAAGTATAAAAGTCTTTGCTTAGGATTCCTTCAGAAAAATTACTCATTTTGATTGAATCAATTTTTTTTACTTTCTTTGAAATTAAAGATGTCTTAACTTCAAGACTTCTTTCGTCAACACCATAGCCTCTAGTTAGTTTCTTACACTCATATTCATATTTTCCTGCGAATGATTGAGATGAAATTGCCAGTAAAGCCAATAATAGTATCTTATTCATAATATCCTCACTTATTTAGAGTTATGGCGAGAAATTTACTACAAATTAGAGATTGAGGTAAAAAAAACAAAGAAAATGAAAAGAATTCACA
>CAKZJW010000098.1 GCA_937120495.1 uncultured Oligoflexia bacterium | reverse complement strand
AATAATCTCAGTAATCTCTGAGAGCATGATTTTTTCATCAGTACCAAGTGCAGGGAAGTGTATATGTAAATGATCCGAGTAGATTAAAACATTATGGTTATTGTCGTAATAAACCATCATTCCAATGAATGCACTGAGCATTACCCCAAGTGAAATCGCATAATCACCAATACTTATCGTTGAAGCATATTTATACATTATGAAGCACTGTACTCCGTATACAAGTGTAATAAGTGGCATAACTGCGACAAGGTGATTTGAATGGTTTTGGCGGCCTATCTTAGCCAGAACTTTACTCATACACTTCTTCTCGGTTAGTTTGAGCATAAGCTTTAAGTGGGATTTGCCAAGTATCAGTGGCGCTCTAAGTATAAGAAAACCTATTAAGTCTCTGTAATTGCTTGAGCCTCTGGAGAATTTAAGCATTTAATCAGATAATATCACTAAGGTTTGATTGGAAATATGCCGAATAAGCCTAAGATAAAAATCTTTTGGAGAAGCGTATGCTTAAATTTGTAAAACTATTCACATTAACTCTTTTAGTTCTTGGTTCAATTGGAAAGGTGCAGGCGCAAGATCAGCTTGATTGTAAGAATAAAGTTGATGGTTATAACTACTATATTGCTACTGTTAAGTTGAAGTCAAAAAAGTCAGCTTCTAATAATAATCTATATACTGTTCTCTATGATAAAAACAAGTGTAATAAAACTGCAGGATTTACATGTCATGTAAAATTTTCGAAGAGTGGTACAGGTGTAACAGCTAAAGGAAAACTGTATTTTGATGGAATGTATAACTCAGACCTAGAGGAGAGAAGTTACGCTAGTGAGACCGAGTTCAAAAAAGTTCTTGGTCAAAAATTAATATCAATAATGAAGAAAGGTGAAAATACACAAGTTACTTCTACAAAGACGGGTAAAGGTACAAAAAAGAATGTTGATGTTACAGAAAAAACGATAAAGACTGATTTTAATAAATTAAAAGAAGCAACTGTTGAAACGAATCCAGATTCTTATGAATATAAAGATGGAGCAAAACTTCTTGGTGATAGAAAACTGGGGCGATTAGCAACAGATATGAACCGTAAATCAAAAGCTATTTATAAAAAAGAAAATCAAATCAATGATATTGTTTCGGATGATAAAGATCTTCAAGTAATGACTGTTGGAGAGAAAGGAAGTGAGAAAAAACTCTTTTCTATGGTCGATGGAAAATACGTTTTTAATAATGAAGTTAATATGGATGAATTAACAGAAGATGAAAAGAAAATGATTCCTTCTAAACTGCAAAATAAGATTAGTGCTGTTAATAGAAAAGAGGCTAAGGTTGATAGTAGAGAAAAGTCTTTTCAGTCTGATTTTATTACAAAGTCTGAAGAGAAAATTGAAAAGAAAAATGAAGTTAGTGTTCAGCTTGAAAGTGATATGGCTTCAAATATAGAAAATGGAGAAACTGATGAGCTTGGTAAGGCTCTTACACAATATAGACAAAATTTTGTTGAAAAAGAAATTCTTGATTGTGAAAAAAAGAATATGAAGCAGCGTCAAAAACCAAAAGCGGACGGTAAAATATATAATTGTCAGGAATATGCAAATGTACGTCTCAGAGAAGAGGAAGAGGCTGAGGATAGTAAACTTTTTGAAAATAGTGCTGCTCATGCAAAGATGTCTGCAAAAGATGAAAGAGACACAAGTGTCGATATTAATGAAGACTCACACCTCTTTGAAGTTGCAGCTAAAATAGTAGATGAAGAAAAAATTAATTTTAAAGATGACTGTACTGGAAAAGTTGTGAAAAATCTTGAGATTATCGCTGAAAGTAACAGTGTTGATAGTGTTTTTGGTGAAAAAAGTGATTATAAACTTCGTTCTCCAGCTCAGTGTAGAGACGCTAGAGATGATGGAATATTTGCGGAGAATGAAGATCTTTATTCAGCAGAAAGCTTAAATAAAAATTTTTACAAGCTTCTTAAAGGTAAAGGTAAAAAAATGTTTTGCCGTAATATGGCAAAAGCTAAAAATAAGAAACTAGGTTATTCTTGTCAGAACTTCTTAGATGCAAGAAAAAGGTGCTCAACTAGTGAGTTTGATCTTATCGATAATAACGATATATCTCTTGCTCTTGGAGATATTATGCTGGAAGGGGATACTGGTGTAACTAGCTCGCTAAATGAAGAGCAGAAAGGGCGAAGAGCTGAAGGAAAAAAATTAATAAATATTACTCTTGAGAAGATGACTCCGTATGTAACAGATGAGTTTGGTGGAAAGCAATTTACTTTCTTTAATGAGGATGTGTGTGAGGATGTTTTACTAGATGAGTTTATAGGTTGTATGGGAGGAGATGCCTCTAGCTATAGAGAAGGCTCTCAGCGTCTTTTATCGAACTTGTTAATTCACCCAGGAAAAGACGATGTGGTAGCAAAAACGACAATTCTCGATACTAAAGTCGTAGAGATCGATCTTGGAGTTTTTTTAGAGGTTATGGGAGATGATAGTTCTGTAAGCTATACTTACGAGCCTACTGGAGCTACAGGTGATAATGACCAACCATTGGAGTCAGCGTACAGTTACATAAAGCATGAGGCGCCCTCTGTTTCAATTGGTGATCAAATTAGAGTTGAATATGCTTGTGACTCAAATAAAACTAGTTTTTGCCCTTCAGAGAAAACAATCAAGCAAAGAGCCGGTGTTGCTTTTTATGACCAATTCGGAACTTGTTTAACAACAAGAAAAGTTGTTTTTGATAATTACAATCGAGATGAGGTTGAACTTGTTGAGGGGAACTTCAAAAAAAGTGAACAAAAATCTTTTGATGGAAAATTTACTTGTAAGCAACCAAAAGAGTGGACTCTAGACTATGGTTCTTGTTTGGGACTAATAAATGCTTATGGAGCAGTTGCACTTGGAACAAAAGGTGTAGATCTTTTTAATAGAGGAAGCTCTCAAATTAGAAATTCAAAAAAAGCAAAAGAAAGAAGTGAACGTGTTGTACCAGAGGGAGAAGATCCTTTAATATCTGGAATTATGGCCCAAAGAGATACTTATTCAATTAAGCAGCAAGAAGAAAATGTTAGAATGACAGCTAATGCAGTAGCAGCAGCAGGTCTAACTACAAAAATGACAATGTTTTATAACTCACCAAAAAAGAATGCTAGAAGATGTGAAAACCTTGATGAGGGTGATGAAAAATATATGAAATATTACTGTCATATTGCTCACTACTGGAGTGCCAGAGGAGCAATAAGAGATAACGAATTTTTTCCGAATCAAGAGGTTAGAGCACAAATGTGGCAAGTTGTATCTCAGCTTACTGTAGAATCTGCACTTGCTGGAATGAGAGCCGCTGATGCTAAAAATAGAAAAAACAAATTAGATAAATATAAAGCGAAGTTTGCAGCGCTTAAGGATAACTCTGAGGCGAGACAAAATTTTATTGATCTAGATTACTGTAAATTTAATCCAGCGTCTCCACAATGTAGAGGAAGAGGAGCTAATGGCCCAGCAAGTAATGGATTCACTAATGGTGGAATTTCTATGCAATCTGGTGG
>CAKZJW010000097.1 GCA_937120495.1 uncultured Oligoflexia bacterium | reverse complement strand
AATGATTTAAAGATGCTTGCAAAAGCGGGTCTTGGCATTGCCTTTCACGCGAAAGAAATTGTTAAAGAAAATGCCGGTCAACATATGAGTCATGGACCCATGACAAGTATTCTCTACTTCCTTGGGATCCCAGGAACACAAGGATAGCCTGTGGCCTTTTATAAAAACTTAAAACAAGCTTTTAGTAATCCACAAGATGTAACTTCACTCAAGGTTAATATAAAAACGGAATCTATTCCTGAAGAAATTTCGGCTCTTTCAAATCTTACTACTCTTTATATTCAATCAAAAAAAGTTACTCATACTCCTGTCTGGATAAATCAATTAGAAAACCTTGAAGTCTTATATATAAATAGTTCAAGTCTTGAGAGTGTAGATGAAAATATATTTAGGCTCAAAAAGCTTAAAAGCCTAAATTTATCAAATTGCCGCATCCAAAGTGTAACAATTCCTATTAATGCAAGCTCTGCTCTTACAGATCTAAATATAGGTAAGAATCTTTTAAAAAAAATACCTCAAAACATTCAAGCTCTTGAGTCTCTTGAAAATCTTCATTTATCGACGAATGAAATTTCATCTCTGCCTGAATCACTATTTGAATTACAAAAAATTAAAAAAATATTTCTCGATAATAATAAGTTATCTCAAATTCCATCTTTTTTAAAAAAAATGCCAACTCTTAATATTTTATCTATCGATAATAATCCTTTCTCTAATGAGGAGAAAGAAAAGATCGAACAAGAATTTGGAATTAGCTTTACACCCATCTAATCTGCCAACAAATGGCAACATTATAAGCCGTATACCTAAATATAAGTATTTAAAATCACATTTTTTTAGATCAAAATCAAAACTTATAATACAATTGATATAGAGAGAAAGAGGAAATATGAATAGTTTAAAAAAAATCATTAATACTCAAATTGGATTTTCACTCGTAAGTGTCCTTATGGCCACAGCTTTAGCCGGCGGAGTTGCACTTGTTGTTGCACAACTTGGAAAAAACTCATCAGAAGTTGTAAAAAGAGCATCAAATTCTACAGCTATAAACGAATTAAATAACAGGGTTCAAAAGTACCTATTAAACTCTAGAAGTTGTACTAGAACTCTTCAAGAAGCTACATCCATTGGTATTGGTGATACGGTTGAGATCAATGATATTTATTCCGTATTTGAAGGTGCTCCAGAAAAAATTGTATTATCTAAAGATCAAGAAGTTGGAAAAGTGCGGATTCACAAAATAGAATTTCGAAGAAATGATATCGTCGCAGTCGATATGATTATTACTTTTGATACCGATAGAAGGCCCGGACAGGACAAACTCATATCGAAAAAATTTGTATTACACGGCGAATTTAGTGGAGACACTCCTCTAAAATGCTATTCCCAACTTGAAAACGCAATTGGTTCTGCAATAACAAAAGCATGTGAAGCACTTGATCCAGGAGCTACTATTACTAGTTCTCCATCTTGGAGATGTCTACATTCGCAAGCATATATTGATAATATAATAGATCAACTATCTCCTGCAAAAAAGACTCCTATTTATATTGACCCAGCAACAGGGGCTGTCTCAGCTAAGCCAATAACCCATAGAGTTAATAGAACCTGCTCTAAATGTCGAAAAAGTGGATGTACTCCTCCTCCTTGTCCATCAGGATACTCCAGATCTGGAAGGTCTTGCTCTAGAGGCGGATTATGTGGGTTTAAACCGAGATGGAGAAACTGCAAGGTTACTTGCTCAAAGGTTATTCCCTCCACAGGATTCGTAATCAAAAATTAGCAACATGACAAAATGATTCAAAGTCCTTAAAATAATTTAATACTATTTTTAAGGACTTATTATGCTTAAGCTACTCATATTTTTGACTCTTATCTCTACGGCATTTGCTCAAACCTCAAGCCCACGAGAGACCATGGAGACCTTCTTAAAGTCCATGGTTCAAATAAAAAAACAAAACTTAAACCATAATCTATTTTTCAAACAAGCTATATCTACATTTGATCTTTCAAACTTCAATGACAATATTAAGTTTAATGTTGGAAAGAAGTATGCAGAGAATCTAATTTATATTTTCGATAGAATGGAGAAAATTGATTACTCTACAATTCCAGACAAAATGGACACTGATAAATGGGTTTATAATAAATCACGTGACCAATACGGAAAGATTAAAGAAATATCTATCGAAAAGATTAAAGGGAAATGGCTTTTCTCTAAAGAAACGTTCAAATCTCTTAATTTTTACACTGAACAAGTTAAATCTAAAGAAGTCGTAAAAGAAGTTATTGCTTCAAAACTAACCCATGACCTTAGAGATTTTCTACCAAAATCATTCAGATCAAAAGTATTTCTTGTTGAAAACTGGCAATGGGTTGGAGTCTTACTTCTTCTATTGATCGCATTTATTATCGAACATATCATTGGCTTTATTGCTGGAAGAATTGTAAATGCAAATTTTGGAATATTCAAACATGCTTCAAGTGATCATCTTCAAAAAGCCCTTGTTCCTTTTAGAAGAGTTGTATTTATTCAATTAATTATTCCAGGAATACAACATCTAGATCTTCCAATTTATATGCTAAGTTTTATTAATAGGTCTCTATTAATACTAAGTTCAATTTTTCTCGTATGGCTTGGGCACAGAATTATAGAGATGGTTTCATACTATTTCCTTCAAAAGAGTAAACTTACTAAAAATAAATTTGATGATATTTTAATTCCACTTTTAACTAAAACCACTTTTGTTCTACTTTATATTATAGGTGCAATGTATGTCGCTTATAGCTTCACAATTGATATCGGTGGAATTATAGCTGGTCTTGGTATTGGTGGTCTGGCGTTTGCCTTTGCCGCTAAAGACACGCTGGCAAACTTCTTTGGTTCAATAATGCTTGTTCTTGATAGACCATTTGATATTGGAGATTCAATCAAAACTGGTGATGTAGAAGGGATTGTTGAAGAAGTTGGTTTTAGATCTACAAAGATTAGAACTTTTTATGACTCTGTGATTACTGTTTCAAACGGAATTTTAGCAAATAAAGAAATAGATAATTTTGGAAAAAGACGCTACAGAAGATTGAACACGACTCTAGGCCTTGAATACGATACACCACCAGAAAAAGTAGAAGCTTTTTGTGAAGGAATTCGTCAAATAATTCTTAGTCATAAATGGACAAGAAAAGATAACTTCAACGTATACTTTGTAAACTTTGGAGCAAGTTCTCTTGATATTCAATTAATGGTTTACTGGGAAACCCCTGTATATGCCAGAGAGCAATCAGAGAAGCATAGACTGATGATTGATGTACTTCGTTTTGCAAATGAAATTGGTGTAAACTTTGCTTTCCCTACTCAAACTGTTCATATGTTTAGTGAAAATGTAAAAGAGATCGCTAATGAAGATAATCAATCTGATGATAAATACTTTGATCTTGGAATTCAAAAAGCGAAAAAGGTTGTAGATAAACCACTCTCTCTAAAGAATCCAAGAAGCAATGCTATGGATAAAGAGCAGTTTGGTGACAATGATTTTGGAATTGATTAATCGTCAGCTATAAGCTCAAGAAGATCATTAATAGCACGGGCCTTTAAATGGAGGCCCTCTTTACCTTCGCTTTTCTCTTGTTCATCAGCAACATCCATAAAGGAATTTGTTCTAATGAGTCGAGGAGCTTCTCCTCTGTAAGAGCGAATGAAGTTTAAAATCTCGACACCTGATTTATTTAACTCTCTAGAGTCACTTATAACAATATCAAATCTATAATTTTCTATTTGCTTAATCGCCTCTTCAGAACTTGCGGCCTCTGCGACAAGTCCCCCCTTATCAATAAGAGCTTCTTTGATGATTGTTCTCGCGTGGACATCGTCATCAACTAATAAAATTTTAGTATTACCTAATTTACTCAATCTCACCTTCTATTTTAATTCTCCAATAAGCATCTAGTTTCTTTGTAACAGTGAAGCTAATCTCTCTACCTGCTAAAAAATCAGCTATGAGCTTATTTTCCTTTTTTGTATAATCTCTTTTTAATACCTCTACGGTTATCAATTCATTCTTTTGATTACAGAGGTCCCATTTAAATCCATATTTTGTATCTGGGTAAGTTCTTATTATCCTTGCAAAACTCTTTTTATCAAACTTAATTTTATCATTAAGATATAAACCTAATGTAAGAGGCATCCACTTTCTATTTTTATGGGCCAGTTGCGTTAGCCTGCTAACCTCTAGCTCGTGCTTTACCTTTATATATTGATGGCACCAATCATCTTTATCATGCATCGGACAAGTGTCATTTGATGGACATGGATAATGGCAATCAAATCCATCTTTAATCAACTCATCTCTAAGAACAAGGTACTCTTTAAATAATGGCTTTGTTCCTGGTTCAATAAACAAGATAATATCTGGATCTAAATCTTCAATGTATTTTAATGCCGCTTTATTACCCATTTCATTTAGAGAATGAGTAAAGATGACTATTCTTTGTTTTGTTTTTTTGGGAATCAAAGAAGATTTTGAGACCAGCTCAATATCTCTATCACTATACAGCCCCTCTTTAATCTTCACGGCTTGTTTTTTCATCAAATGAGATGTTTCAATCCCATAAATAGTTCCCACTTCCCAGTTGAAATAGTCACCGATTGAAAAAACAAAAGTTCCAGGACCGACTCCGATATCAATAATTTCACTTTCTTTAAATATATCTTCATACTCTTTCAAGTAATCCATACAATATGAAAATTTTGGATAGTTTGTTGTTAAGTAAAAAGCTGCGTATGCAGAGATAAGCTTTTCATCATTATGGTAATCTTCAATTTCTTCTCGGTTCTTTGTGAAATTATCACTAAGAGTATTTATCGATTTAACCAGCTCAGACTCTGAGCGAAATTGATGAAGTAAATAAGGTTTAATATCAGTTATATTCATACCAAAAAAAGCCCTCTAGCTAAAGAGGGCTTCATTTCTATTTTTTGTACTTCTCTGAAGTTTTACCTTGATAAATTTGACGAGGTCTTGTGATTCTCATTGCTGGGTCTTCAACAAGTTCTTTCCACTGTGCAATCCACCCTGGTTGACGACCAAGAGCAAACATTACAGTAAACATATTTGTCGGTATCCCTAGGGCTTTATAAATAATCCCTGAATAGAAATCTACATTTGGAAATAGCTTTCTTGCTGAAAAGTATTCATCGTTAAGTGCCGTTGTCTCTAACCCTTTTGCAATATCAAGAAGTGGATCCTCAACATTTAGTTTTTCTAAAACAACATCACAGTAATTTTTAATTACCTTCGCTCGTGGATCAAAGTTTTTATAAACTCTATGTCCAAATCCCATAAG
>CAKZJW010000096.1 GCA_937120495.1 uncultured Oligoflexia bacterium | reverse complement strand
ATAAAGAAAAGGCACAAAGACCAAATCGTTCTCAAAAGCCTAATAAGAACTTTAGAAAGAAAAAGTCTTCAAGAAGAGTATCTAAGAACTCTTAAACTGGCCCTATTGAGTGGGGACAAAATTAGAATCTTTTATAATTTCACTGTTAAAATAACATATGAATAAGTCCAAATGATCCTTTAATCTTTGAGGGTCTTTTGTTGTACACCATGTTTTTCTTACAAGTCGATTGATATTTGCTCTGAGCATTGCACACGTATGATTGATCGCAAAAAGTGGATCGTGCTTTGTCTTTTTTAATTCCCCCTGACCTGCAATACAACCTTTTTCTCCTTTGTATGCTTCATGTTTTGCAACTGGAAAATATTCTTTTATAAAGCCTGGATAAAATTTATGCTCGTCAGATCTTATTAATGCATCTTCTTTCACAAGATCTTTTATCCCTTGAAATAAGTTTGTGAGTCCTTCTTTATGTTGATTTATTCTTTTTGGATATTTAATCCTCCCTCTTTGAGCAAGATGACCAAATGCTCTGATCTCTGAGACCTCAACGCCTAGTATATAGCGGCTTTCAGCGTCTACAGCAATACTTACTGAGAGTGGCTTTAGCTTTGAATTTTCCTTTGAAACTAGATCGTCTATCTGAAGATGTTCAACTGAGTTCTTAAGATTAAGTGTTTTGAATTTTTCATTTTGAATTCGAGACTTCTCTCCAAAATATTGGAGTCTTCTAACAACTGTTCCTCTGCTTACATTTAAAATTTTAGCTGTTCTTCGAAGTGATACACACGAACTAAGAAGCTTAAATATCATTGGATTTTCTCTTCGCTTTTTTTGTCCAAATTCAAGTTTACCAGTTGAACGAGAGAACTTTTTCTTACAAACCTTACATTTAAATCTTTGAATTTTTCTTGAGTCACAGGACCTTTTAAAGAATCCATCTTTAACGACATCATCATTTTTTTGAAACTTTGAACACTCGGAATTAGGGCAGTTATTTATCATGCAGACAGAGCTGCATATTGAAGAAAAACTTTGGATCTATAAGACTATGATTTTAAAGGCTCAAAAATAATTAAATGGAAAAATTTGCATAAAAAGATTGTTAAAACTGTCGAAACATCCCCATTGTGGAGGGCCAGTTTAAAGGACTCTTAATATTCATCCATATCTTTATTTAATTGAATGGCATAAAACACGGTTAATAGTGAGAAGATCATCTCTCTTACCTCGTGGTAGAAGTTACTTACGCCACCAAACATATGAAAGAAGTTATGATGAACATAGATCACTGAGAAAAACGTAATTGCAAAAATTACTGAGAGCCTAAGCATCTTGTAATCTTTTTTCATTATGGCCATAACTGGGTATCCCCAGCAAATGATAAAACACCAATGCCATACATCGTGATTAAATTCTTGAAGTTTTCTGTAAATTGGAATTAGAAGAAGAGCTAAATTTAGTGGGTACTCAGGAAGTCTAAATTTTGCAAAATATTCTTTTCCTCTAAAGTGTTGAATCGCTGTAATAACGGCTAATAAAACGGTGAATCTTTCAAGCCAACGATCAAAGAATTTTTTATTGATATTGTGAAGATTTGTTTCTTGTTGACCATTAATTTTTGCCAGCCAATCAGGAGTCACAGTTCCTAAGATATGTTGTCCCCAACTTATCTCTTCTCCTGCAGCCCAAAAAAAGAGAGCTCCCATAAGAGTAAACATTATAAAGTGGTAATTCTTTTTCCCTTTTTTCTTTGAAACATCTCGAGCGGACTTAAAGAGAACAAGGCTTGTTATAAAAAGTGAAAATGCCCCAACTAATTCAACGAGACCATCTTCTTTATCGAGACCATCTTCTTTATCGAGACTAAAGTAGAAGCTATTAAATTTTAATACTAGTAAGAGAAGTATTAAGTATATCGATGCGTGTAAGTAGAACGCAGAGGTTGTGAGCTTTGAGTGTCGAAGATTTGTCATTTTTTCCTTATTTATTAATACCTAATTTCATCAAATTGCGTGAT
>CAKZJW010000095.1 GCA_937120495.1 uncultured Oligoflexia bacterium | reverse complement strand
ACCTTCTTAGAATCAAAAGAAAATTTAAAACTCGTTAATTATCTTCAAGCCTATTATGCAATTGCTAGATATTTTGGAAAAGCAATCGAGTCCTATATCCTATGCGATAGAGCATTGTATTTAGAAGAGAATGGATATGAAGTCCAAATCAAAGAAGTTTTTGATCCTCAAATATCACCTAGGAATAAGGCTATTGTTGGGAAGAAAGTGAGTTAATAAAAAAGAGCAATACGAAGTTATCTCCATTTTACTAGCTCAATCTAGTACTTTTACTAGGTCAACCTAGCAAAAGGTAAAATGCCCTTAATTTCAGCGATTTACATTGTTATTCTTAGCGATATTCTTTAATCAAATCCGTAGTTTCTAAATATTAAAACTACCTACAATTTCGAAGAGATTGCATAAAGTTATTGGCTGGAAAAAGTTAACTATATCTCGATGAAAAAAGTTTAGAGCCTTCATTACGATATTTCATCAACCTTCTCTCTCGGTACCATAATCAATGAATAAAGAATTGAAAGAAGTATGACTATAATAAAGATAACCCCGCCTTCTTTAAAGTCTAGAGAAAAGAGAGGGAGAAACTATCAAAGTAGGACGAAAGAATTGGTGCGATGAGAGTTGCACCAACAGCCTGACCAATATTAAAAGTCGAAACTTCATTATCAAAAAAACTGACTTTCTCAAATTCCAATTTGTCTATCACAACCACAAAATAGCATAATCAGCGATTGCATTCCCAAGCAGAGAGATAACCATTGTTATAAAAAAACGATCAATTCTTTTTGAGTGTCAAAAATCCCTCTAATAGATATCAAATATTCAGACAATTATTAAAAAAGCACTAAATATTACTCTCAATTTAACCATCAAACTATATACAAAAAAATTTCTTTGGATCATTTTCAAACTTTTCAAAATCATTTATATTAACCCAAAAATATTTTGCATCAGGAAAATGCTTTAAGAATTTATCTCTCGACTTTTCACTTTTACGACGGCCAGACTTAACTTCAACCCCATACTCTTGGCCTAAATATTTGAAGACAAAATCCACTTCATGGTTACCATCTCGCCAGTAATAAAGCTTATCAAAATTATTTTTTAATATATTTCCCACTAAGGTTTCGAAAGCATGACCTTTAAGTTCTGCTTCGTTAACAATTCTTTGGCCTAGTAATCTTCCGTAAAACGCTGGACAATGATGTAAAATCTTAGGTGATGATGTTTTTCTCTTAATAGGTTTTACTGAATATTTTTCAAGCACATCAATTAAAAATGCTCCTTGATATAAATTTAGATAGTGCTTAACAAGATCTATATTTCCTTTGTCCTGGATTTGTCCTAGAAGTTTGTTGTAGCTAATTTCATGACTTGGGTAGTGAGAAATAATGTCGAATGCTTGTTTAAACAAACTAACACTTCGAACAGCTTGATAGAGAAGAATATCCTTCGTTATCACATTATCTACAATTGAAGTCGTTAAATACTGTGACCATCTTTCAAAATCCTTTATGAACTCATAAGAACCTGGATAGCCCCCAAAAACAAGATAGTCGTCAATACTCATTCCCGACAACTCTTTACTCTCAGAATAGCTCCAGTGAGGCACACTTATTAATTCATATCTACCAAGCAGGCTCTCTGTTAACCCTCTATTGATCTCAAGAGAACTTGATCCTAATAAAATACATTCTAAAGATTTTTTTTCAACTTTACTTTGGTCCCAAATTCTTTTTACAGTTTCTGACCAATTAACAATTTTTTGAATCTCATCTATTATTAGAATTTTATTTTCACGAATTGCTTGCTGAAAGCAGTTTTCAACCCATGCACGCTGTTCACTCAGCACTCCATCTGCTGTGAAATAAAGAGCTCGTTCAACTTTATGAGCAAACTCCAAAACACCAGTTGTTTTACCAACTTGCCTTGGGCCTAAAATGACTTGAATCTTTTCACACGGATTTGAAAATCTCTCAATAAGTTTTGTTGTGAAGTCTCTCGTTATCATAAATTCCCTATACTATAGCCAAACCTACAATAAATTATAGCATAACCTACAATAAATTATAGCACAACCTACAATAAATTATAGCATAACCTACAATTTATGACAAAAAGCTTAAAAACAATAACTTAGAGTGAGAAAAAGATGTTAAAAGATGAAATGATCAATCTACTAGCTAAAAATTCGCACGCTTTCCAACAACCGCTTTAATCCATTCTGGCTTGTCGATATCAGAAGGACTATAGCCTGTGGACAAGAATAGTTCCGTAAAGCCAAGTTTAGCTATTTTTTCAGACTCAATCTCACCTTTAATTCCATCTTTTAAATTTGAATCTATAAAGATTTTTGTCTTTAAGTCGTACTCAGATGCTTTGTCCACAAACTCATCAATTGTATGGTAGCAATCAAGATTTATATCTTTTTTATCTGCTTCCATCTTCCAAGACATATGCATCAAATAGTCATCATCAATAAATACAATTTTATCTGCTTGGTTTAACTTTTCTTTCGCATCATCCACGACTTCATTTAAAACAATCACTTTTGCATTATTAAAAACTTGTTTTGGTAAAATTTTTATTCCATGTTCAATACATCTATCTTGAATTTCCTCATCTTGATGCATACTTGTCACCAATGTGGATTGAGAACTTAAGTTATGATTGATGATAAAATCAAGACCCGTTTTTCCATTTCCTAAATCGTAATCAAAATAAAACTGAGAGCTCTCACTTAATTTTATTTCATCAAGCTTCTTTTCAGAGTAAATTAGAACGGTTTTCTCAATATTTTTAAGTTTCTCTTTATACAATTCCAAAAAGCTTGGGTCATCATCGACACAAATAACTTCACTGATACTCTTCGATATAAGAATTTGATCTGTGAACCAATCTGGAGTAGAAATTGTTGGCAAACAAATAGTGATGCTCGTCCCCTCTCCAATAATAGATTCAATAAGAAAGGTTCCATTATGTTTTTCAATTGTATCTTTTGAAAAACTAACTCCCAGGCCGTTTCCTTTCTCTTTAGTAGTGGTACCTCCACTCAAAGCTTTCTCCATCAATTCCTCAGACATTCCTTCACCAAAATCTCTAATTTTAAGAATAATCCCACTCTCACTCTTATCTAGATTAATCTCAATTCTTACCTTCGAAGGATCTTGAGATTCATAGGCATTATTAACTAAATTTGAGATAGATCGATAAAGGTTATTCTCATTTCCATTAATAAATGTATCTTTATAATCAACAGTTGAGAGATAATGGATACGAATATTATGTTCAAATTTTTTGTCATTGATTATATCATCTATCAAGATGCGAAGGTTACCCTCATTGAACTCAGTTGAGTCTTGTTGCTTCGTTGACTTTAGAAGGCCATTAGCAATGTCTGTAATACGTCCAATAGAGTTATTAATGATTTGTTTACTTGTGTGATCAAGATCGTTTATATGTGTTGTTACTGATCGTAGTGCCTCTAGAGGAGAGCGGATATCGTGGGCAATTTGTCGATTTATATTTGACTTCAGTTCAATTTCAATTTTTTGAGTTTCATGTTTCTTATTTCTGTCTAAATTCTCCATCAAACTTAAAAGTTCATGACTAGATATTTCAGCAAGGTTTATCTTTTCTCCTCCTAATGCCTTTTGAAGTAAGCTTAATTCCTGCAAAAAAGTTAGAAGTTTTCTTTTTTGTAAAAATTCTAAAAAGAATATAAAAAGGCCAATTAGAAATGTTGCCCCAAGTACAGGCAAAAATATATTCACTAACAATGGATTAAAATTAAGAGAAAAGCAGTTGTTTCTAGAACAAACGACATTGTTTTTAATTTTCGATTCTGGTTGCACAATATTATAAGAAAAATTTCGAGTGGCACTCTGAAGTCCATTTATAAATTTACTTTCTTCACCTGGGAGGATTTGATCATAATTCAAGTTATACTTTATAAATTTAGTCAATTCCGTTTTTCTACTATTAAATATAATGGCTCCACCCACAATCATAATTAACACAACGGCAAGACTTAACAAATAAAAGCTTCGCTTAATTTTTTGTAGAGACTCTTTAAAGATAAATACAAGATCTTTTTTCGTTGTCATCTTTTTAAATTCTCTACACTATCACAAGAAGGATTTATTAATGATGGCTTATATTTTTTAATTTCTGAGGCAAAGACCACTCTAATTGGAGAAGTAATAGAAATAAACAATCTTTTGTCAAAAACATATTTTTCAAACTCACGAAAGAAGTACTTACCAGTCTTAGACTCAAGCTCACTAGGTATTTCAATTGCTTTATTTACAATAGAAAAACTAGATTTATGGTTTAACAAATCTAAGTTAGACTCTAAAAAAGGAGAATCTGTTGTTAAAGAAATTAATGCAGCTTCGTGCTTATCCGTTTTAATGAGATCTAATATCGTTACAAACGGTTTTACAATACATTTTATTTCAATACTTTTCTTTAATTCGTTACAAATTTTTTCTCCGACACGTCCTATTTCAAATGGAACTAATAATTTGAAAGAGAGCTTTGACTTGCAACGACCAGACTCTACAAATGAATTATCTAAAGAGTATGCAACCTTATGATCAAATAATACGTTTTTAACAATTGCTTCTCGATCAATCTTCTGACTAAGACAAATTCTATTTTTTAATTTTTTAAATTTGCTCTTTAAGTTTAGAACAAGCCCCCAATTCTCATGAATACGATACTTTAATTTACTCGATAAATCATAATCCCTTGTATAGTCTAAGAAGGTGTCAAATCTATAGTTATTAATTTTTTTAAAATCCTTATCGCCTTTTTTTAACAAAATGACAGAATGAGGATATCCCTTAATAGATCTATAATTTTCAAGATAAAGTTTCTTTCGTTTCATTTTGTTAACACGATATATCCCTGACTCTATTGGTTTCTTTTTGTTTAATCTATGGATACTAAATAAATGAGAACTAAGATGTCTCAAAAAATGTATATTTTTCTTTTTTAAGACTATTAGAACTTTGTAGTTATCAACAACCTTTATGTTATCAATATTTTTTATATACCTACTCTTTGATACTCTAAGAGCTCTATCAAAGGAATCTTTAACAACATCAGCATTTAACAATGTATTCTCAGCATCATATTGATTAGGCTTTATATCAACAATGATATTCTTTCCATCTGCCTTTATATTCTCTGCTAAATCATTACGAATGACACCGTTAATATCAAGAAAAACCAATTTCCTATAAAGAAGCCCTACCGTCCAATTTTCAACCTCGCTAACTGACTGCAAAGGGTCAATTTTAACCGGTAAGTCATATACAAATTTCAAGTAAATATCAGAGGAACCATTGCACGCGCTAAGTAACATTAACTTAAGAACCAAGTAAATCTTCACAATGAGTTTTTTTTCCATCATTCAATATAGTAATTATTACAATCAACATCAACCCTCTTTTTAGAATATGATAGTATTTTCACATGTTAGAAGAACCTAAGATCATTGCTGTACACGGCGGGCCAGGCTTAAGCTCAGAGTACCTTACTCCATTAGAGGAACAATTCTCTAACAGATACAACTTCATCAAATATACTCAAGGTGAATATCTAGATATAACCTCTCTCAATGACCTATCAACTGAACTGGAAGGGATTATCGGCAGTGATGATTCAAACACAATTTTGTTTGCACATTCATTCGGTTCTATAATTGCACTTAATCACTTTAGAATGTATCAGCCAAAAAAAATTAAATACATTTTTAATAGCTGGGTTTATGATGCAAGTTGGTCTGAAATGTTTTATAAGAAAAATTTTCAACTCATTTCTAGCTGCAAATCCACGACATTCAAAGAAACTATGTATTATTATGGTTCATTATATTTTGAAGACTCAAGCCTTGCAAAGAACGTTTTCGACAAGCTGAAATTTAATGAAGAGATTAGTAAAATTCAACAAGAGCTTAATGAACTTAACTTTAAAGAAGAATTAAAGCTAATATCTGACCGAACAGTCAGTATTTCTTCATCTGATGAAGAAATCGTTCCATTTAACTATATTCAAGACATATGTTCAAAATGCAATATCAAAAACTATTTTATACAATCTAAATCACATTTTTCTTTTTTGGAAAAGCCTGAAGAATTCAACAAAATTTTTTCTAATATTTTAAAGGAGCTATTATGCTAAAGAATACCATGCCTTTCATTATTATTTTCATTCTATCGATCACTTCAATTGCAATCTCAAACAATGGAGAAAAAACGAGTAAAAAGATACAAAAAACGATTAAAAAGATTGAAAGAGTATATAACATACGCATCAGCGATATTTCAATTTCAATGAAAGAAGATAAGTTAACAATAACAAATGTAAAACTAAAAGATGGAACTTTTTTAAGTTCACAAGAGTTAGTTAAGATTGAAGAATCGATACTCAAAGCGGGAAGAACAAGCGAACCAGGTATATAAAATGCAAAAGGTATTAAGTGTTTTTTTATTTTTTTCATTAATACTTCTTACCAAAAATATTATGATAGAAATTAAAAGTAGTATAAGCTTACTCAGTATTAGTAAACTTGTACTACTTTATGCTTACTCATTCATTATATACAAAGAATTAAGACAAGAATTTGATAAAACGTTCTACATTAGCTGGATACATTCTTTTTTTCCACTTACGCTTATGTTTGTTATAGACGTCAATATTTATAATTATTCTTCGTTACTACTTAAGTACATTGGTATTTACATCGTACTATATTCCATTTTTTTACTGAAAAGTAATTTTTCACTAACACCAATTATTCCAGATAAGATTGTATCAAAGGGCTTATATCGAGTAATTCGTCATCCCATATATTTTGGAAATATTCTTTTATTTTCAGCTTCTATATTTGAAGTTGAAACTTTTCAATTACAAATGATCAATATTTCACTAACTTCAGCCTACATAGCTCTCTCAGTGATGAGAATTAAGATTGAAGAAAAAGTTTTATTGAAAAGCAAGCTTTATAGGCAATACACGACAGAAACGAAAAAGAAGTTAATACCTCTAATTTATTAACATAACTTGTTGAGTCAAGAAAAACTTAAGCTTCTTCTAGAAAGTAAGACCTATTCCTAAATCTTCTTTCCAACAGCAAAATAACTAAATCCCTCAGATAGAACATGCTCTGTCTTATAAAGGTTTCTTCCATCGAAAAGAACAGGTGAATTTAATCTCTCTTTAATTTCAGAAAAATCAGGAGCTCTAAATTCTTTCCACTCAGTTAAAATACAAAGAGCGTCGGCACCATCAAGAGCATCGTATTTCTTATCAATTTTAGAAGCATTAAAAGAATTTTCTTTTGCGTAAACTTCAAAGTTATCAGCGGCTACAGGGTCAAAGAACTTAACCGAAGCCCCTGCTTCTGTTAGAGCCTTAACAGTATAGATTGCGGGGGTCTCACGAATATCATCCGTATTTGCTTTAAAGGCAACTCCCCAAATAGCGATTGTTTTACCTTTAAGATCTCCAAAATGATTTTTCATTTTTTCGAACATATAAAATTTTTGTTCTGCATTTACTTCTTCAGTTGTTTCAACAAGCTTAAGATTCATCCCATATTGTTGTGCTGTATAAGCCAAGGCCTTAACATCTTTTGGAAAACATGATCCACCATAACCTGGTCCTGGATATAAAAATTGCATTCCAATTCTTGAGTCAGTTGAGATTCCGTGACGAACTTCAGTTACATCTGCTCCCGTTTTATCGCAAAGTCTCGCGATCTCATTCATAAAAGAAATCTTTGTTGCAAGAAAACAGTTCGCTGCATATTTTGTCATCTCTGCAGAGAGATTACTCATTCGAATCGTTCTACCTGACAGACGATTAAATGGTTCATACATCTCTTCCATCACCTTCCAAGCTGTATCATCGTCAGTTCCGATAATTACTCTTTCGGGTTTCATAAAATCATTAACAGCAGAACCCTCTTTTAAGAATTCTGGATTATTTACAACAACAAAATTTTTATCTGTTTTTTCTGCAAGGTAAGCTTTTACTTTCTCTCCTGTTCCAATAGGTACTGTCGATTTTAAAACAACGATCAGTCCATCTGAAATATATGGAGTTAAGTCATCAAGAGCACTATAAACATATTTAAGATCAGCACTTCCATCATCACCACTTGGAGTTCCTACGGCCATAAAAACTGCTTTTGCATTTGCAATTGAATCGTGTTTATTTTCAAACTTAAGGCGCCCCTCTTCATGGTTTCTCACCATCATTGGCTCTAAGCCTGGCTCATAGATCGGACACTTACCGGCTTTCATACTTTCGACTTTTGAAGCATCAATGTCGATACAAGTTACTTTATTTCCCATTTCCGCGAAACAAGTTCCTGTTACAAGTCCAACGTATCCCGTTCCAATTAC
>CAKZJW010000094.1 GCA_937120495.1 uncultured Oligoflexia bacterium | reverse complement strand
TGAACACCTTCAATAAAAAAAGAAAATTCATTCTCCTCATCATTAGAATGAACATGAGCTAAAACGAATTGTTCATGGTCGAGATAATCAAATTTACCTTCAATCTCGTTTGGCTTTTGAGCTTTTTGGTTATCCTTATAAAGATAATAGTCTTCGAGTGAGTTAGTCGATAAAATTCGATAAACACTTAGGCAGCCATTACAACAAAACTCTTTATCATCATATTTAAAAGATGCATTTGTTAAAATCTCTTCAGAGCAGTGGTAACAAGATTCGTTTGATGTCATAGGTCTTCTAGTGATCGGTTTATATTAATTTTTCATGATACTAGTCATACTCTAACATTAAATTTTACTGTATTCTACTAGTGATGAATAAAAAGGAGAGAGTATGAAAAAGATTATGGTTTGTATTGATTTTCAAAGTGAATCTATTGACTCGCTTGTAGCAAAATTAAAAACATTAGATTGGAGTAAAGCATCAGAGCTTCATCTCACAAGTTGCTTTGTGTTAAATATGCATTCATTTGGTTTTTTTCCAGAAATTAAAGTTGGAGAGATTCAAACAGAGGTACAAAAGAACCTAGATGCAAGCCTTGACGCCCTTGCTAAGGATTTAGATCTTGAAGAAGGAATTAAAGTTATCAAACAAGGAATTATTTCAGATTCAGAAAGAGAGTCTCTTGCAAAATATGCGCAAGAGAATAAAATTGATCAAATGATCATTTCCACAAGAGAAAAACATGGTATTATTGGGTACTTTACAAGCTCATTTGCCGAATTTATGCTTCGTCATTCAAAAAGTGAATTATTAATTATAAGGGATTAATTTGTGGATTTAACTTCTTTTGGTGCTGCGGAAACTGTTACTGGGTCTAAGTCTTTTTTAAAAACTGAAGACAGTTATATTATGATCGACAGTGGTATGTTCCAGGGTGAAGACGATAAATTAAACCTTGATAATATTGAAGTTGATTTTTCAAAGGTTGATTGTATCTTTGTCACACATGCTCATTATGATCATTGTGGCTATCTTCCCTTCGCTATAAAAAAAGGATTTAGAGGACAAATTTTTTGTACTCAACAAACGCGAGATTTAATTGATATTGTTTTAAACGATTCTTTTAAAATTCTTTTAGAAAAAGAAAACCTTCCTGAAAGCTTAATGTATACTCAACCTGACCTTGAGCTTGCCATTAGTTGCCTAAAGGTCATAAAGTTAAATGACATAACGAAATTTAACGACTTTTCATTTGAATTTTTCAAAGCGGGTCACATCCTAGGAGCCGCAAGTCTTGTCATTGAGTCCCAAAACAAAAGAATTTGGTTTAGTGGAGATCTGGGCAGGCCTGATCATTCGATTCACTCTGCTCCAAAGCTACCAAGTAATATCGATCATCTCGTTATTGAATCGACCTATGGAAATAGAGATCACGAAGATAAAGCCGAAAGATCAAAAAAAATGAGTCGTGCAATTAAACATATAAAAGAGACAAATGGTGTCTTGCTTATCCCAAGTTTTGCTATTGCAAGAACTCAAGAGTTAGTTGTTCTTATTCATAATTTTTTACAAGATCATCCAGATCTAACTTGCCCTGTTCTTCTTGATAGCCCTATGGCCATTGCTGCAAGTAATGTCTATTTAAAGTATGCTGATGAGCTCAATATCGATTCGGATAAATTTAAAGAGGCTTTTAAAAGAATTAAAATGATTGAGTTTCCAAAAGATAATAAGCTTCTTGAAAAAAAGAATAAGCCGTATATTCTTATAAGTTCCAGTGGTATGCTCACAGGAGGAAAAGTTCTAAAGCACTTTGAGATGTTAGCAGAAAATAAGAAAAATTTTATTTTATTCACAGGCTTTCAAGCTATAGATACTCTAGGGCGACAACTGCTTGAAGGGGCTGACCAAATTCCTTTTAAAGGTCGTACTCTTAAAGTTCAAGCTACAATCGATAAGCTAACAAGCCTTTCGGCCCACGCTGATGAGAGCGAATTGATTAGTTTTATAAAAGGGATTAAGCCTAAAAATAAAATAATCCTAAACCATGGAACTCAAGACTCTATTTCATCTTTTAAAGATGATTTACAAAGTCAGCTCTCTAATGAAATAATATCCTTAAAAAAACAAGAACCAATCGAACTATGACTCCTAATTTACTAAAGAAGCGCTCAAAAGGTTATGAGCAATTTGATATACAAAAATATAAAGACAGTATTGCAAGAAGTGAACTTCCTGCAGAGCATATCCCCTCAATCATAAAGGGTCTTGGTAACATTAATAATTATTTCACTACCGCTCAGCTGTGCACTAAAACATATAAACTCATTCTAAAGCAATCAAAAACCTATGCCGCAAATTATAATTTAAAAAGAGCTGTCTATGCTCTTGGGCCCACAGGATATCCTTTTGAAAAACTTTGTGCACAAATACTAAAAGCTAAAGGTTATGAAATTGAAGTCTCAGTCGTAAAGGAAGGTAAATTTGTTAGGCACGAGATTGATGTTGTTGCCAAAAGAGAAGATAATATTTTATATTGTGAATGCAAATTTCACTCTAATAAGTCTCAAAAAAACGACGTCAAAATACCTCTTTATGTCAATTCTAGATGGATGGACCTCCAAGCAAATCTAGACTTTAAGGTTGATTACGCTCTTTTATCAAATACTCCATTTTCTAAAGATGCCGTTGCCTATGCAAAGGGCGTTGGAATGAAGCTCTACTCATTAAATGATCCCTCATGTACTTCTCTTCTCGATATGATAAAGAAATATAAGGTCTATCCAGTTACAAGCCTTAGGTCTCTGAGCTTAAAACATAAAAAGGCACTTCTTCAAAAAGGAATTGTGACTATTAAGCAAGTCTCAGCAGAAACCTTAGAAGAGGAGGGTGTTGAGCCTCAAAAAATAGAAAAAATTCTTCAGGAAGTTAAAATTTTAACACGGCCAAATTAAATTTTAGGAGAAAAGAGAATCAAAGGTAAATGATTCTTAGAGCCTGCAATTTTATCAACAACAGATTCAACAACAGCAGTATCGACTTTCTTAAGTACAAGAAAATCAAAAGACTTTTCTTCAAGTAGATCAGGCAATATATTTATTGGTGTTCCCATCTTAATCATCGTCTCTGTACTTAACTTATATGTTTTTTCTGAATGATCTAGAAATTCTTTAGTTTTTTGAAGGTTTGTTTTTAAGTTTTCTTTAGTTTTGTCATTCTCGTAAATTACTTTCTCTGGATCACTATCAGAAACACAATAAGAGCCTAGTATCGTTAACGATATCTCCTGTCCACTATGAAAGAGTGAATTTAAATAGAAGCTAACCTTTGCAGGGTTTAAAGTTTTATCTGTAAATAATAAGATGTCTTTTTTCATTACTTGATCCTACCCAGATCAAGTCTCGATTTATATGACGAATATCAATATTTATAATTTTTTAGTCCAGCAGAGTCTAAAACTACAATTTTTCGACCTTGAATATCAATATAACCATCTTCTTTTAACTCACCTAGACACCTTATAACAGTTTCTGTTGCTGTTCCGGCCATATTAGCCAAGTCGTCTCGTGTAATTGAAATCGCTCCCGACTTATTACTAATCGAGTCCTTAAATTTTTCATTTAAAATTAAAAGCGCCTCCGCTGTTCTTTTTCGAACTGAGTTATAAGCCATACCGATAAGTAGCTTTTCTTTTTCTTCAACATTATTTGCTAGTAGTTGCATAAATTTTTTAGCGACTTCAACATTTTGATAAGCGAGTGTTAAAAAATCTGTTTTTGGAATTTTCTTCAGTTCTGCATTTTCTAATACAACGGCAGTTCCTTCATAAGGAGTATTTTCAAATAAGTTACTTATTCCAAAGAAATCTCCATTTTTATAAATATTCCCCAAGTACTCTTTACCATCTTCGTGATTTCTAAATGTCTTAACTTTTCCGCTTACTATAAAATATAAGTATTGAGCGTCGTCTCCAGCACTGAAAACAATTTGCTTCTTTTTATATTTGAATATTTTAATATCTGCGGATAGATTTTCAAGCTCTTCGATACCACGAGCGGCATCTAAAAAAGACTGAACACCTTCAATATTTTTTGAAAACTTATCTTCCAACTGATTTCTTTTTCTAAACCTTGCTTCAATTGCATTTAGAAGCTCTGTTTCATCAAACGGCTTAGTTAAATAATCATCAGCTCCAAGCTCCATACCTTTTCGCATATCAGAACGATCTGCTTTAGCTGTAAGAAATATAAAGGGGATTGATGAAGTAGCATCGTCTTTAGATAGAATATGAAGAACTCCATAACCATCAAGTTTTGGCATCATAATATCGCAAATAATAAGATCTGGAACACGGTCTCTTGTACATTCGACTGCAACCTTTCCATCCTCAGCAACCTGCACATCATAGCCAGCAAGTTCAAGTATTTCAGCAGTATTTTCACGCATTATCTTGTCATCTTCAACAAGAAGTATCTTTTTCATATTTCCCCTACAGGTAAAGTAATCGTAAATGTTGTGCCCTTATCCTGCGCACTAACAAATTCTATACTACCATTCATAAGTTTAATATAATTATTAACAATATTTAATCCTAGACCTGTTCCATCAAGGTTTAATGCGTTCTTTGCTCTAAAAAACCTCTTAAACAGGTTATGCTGGTCCTCTTGAGGAATCCCCATCCCATTATCCTTAATAGACATTACAAGCTGTTCGTCGCCTAAATCAAAATAAACTTCAATAAGAGCACTCTCTCCAGAATATTTAATTGCATTGTTTAGCAAGTTAAGAAGAATATTTCTTAGCATCTCTTTATCTTGGAAAATATTTTTGGATCCACCCTTTGAATTCAAATGAATTTGCTGTCCCGCCTGAGCCATATCTTTCATATCTTCAACAATTTGTTCAATAAGCTCTAGAGGATTAAAGAATGATTTATTCGCTTTAATCTCACCACCCTCTAACTTATCTAAAGATAAAAAATCTCCTAGAATATTTGTTAAGTTTCGAACAGATCGTTTAATTGATGTTATATGCTTGTCCATCTTATCGGGACGTTCAAGTTCTTTATACTTTTCAATCAAAGAGACTGATGTCAAAATGCCAGCCAACGGAGTTCTAAATTCATGAGAAGCCATCGAAACAAAACGAGACTTCAATTCATTTAAGTTTTTTTCAGATTCTAGAGCCTCAATAACCTTCTGCTCACTTTCTTTTAATGAATTATTTGTATGATTTAATTCAATTAACGCCTCAGATAATTCTTTTGTTCGTTTATTTACCTGAATCTCAAGATTTTCTGCGAATTGAGAAAGCTCATTTTCATTTTTCTTTCTCTCGGTAATATCATTTACAAAACTTACAATATTAAGCTCTCCATCTATATCATAGGAACAGAGACCAACTTCAACTGGAAATTGACTCCCATCTTTCTTCACAGCTTTTAGGTCACGATTTATGCCCATGGAGCGCGGTGTTGGGTTCTCCATATAAGAATCTCTATATTCGACATGCTTTTGTTTTATTTGACTTTGAACTAATGATTCTATGACTCTTCCAACTAACTCTCCTGAGTCATAGCCAAAGATTTTTTCTGCCGCGGGATTAATATCCAAGATAATCCCCTCCTTATCCGTTACGATGATACCAATACTAGAGTACTTAAAAATTGCGTCAGATTTAGAATGTAATTTCATTCAAAAACTATACCCTATTTTTCACATCACTTAAATGATCTTTTGCCTTATCTGAGTGTTTTCTTATTTGGCTATCTAGCTTTGAGATTGCAATATCAATTGTTTTATAAAGATCATTACTTTCAACCTTTGTATGAAAAATAGTGTTTTCCATATGAAGATTTACCTCTGAAGTATGAAGTTTTTCATTTGCGTTACAGACCCATTCTATGTGTGAATTTTTTTGATGGTCATATTTCTCAAAATGTTTTAGTTTTTGTTCAATTAAGCTCTCTATGGCTTCAGATCTTTCTGTTTGCTTAAAGCTGATACTAGTTCTCATTAACGTCTCCTCTTAAAATTTCGATTAAAGCATTTAATGCGTCAGTTGTTGTAAATATTCCCTCAACTTCTCCGCTTGCTTTTTTCACAATGGCTGATCCAATTTTTCGTTTTGACATCTCAAAGGCTACCTCCTCCATCCTCGATCCCTCAAAGACAGTGTAAACATCATCATGCATAATTTCTCGAATCCTTACATCTTGATGCTCTGGGATTAATTGAAGAATTTTAAAATCCCTATCAGATAAAATCCCAACAACTTCTCCCTTAGAGACAACTGGTATATGTCTATAAGTAACTGTTTTAATCTTCTTTTTTAATTGATGGATAGAGTCATCTGGATGTGCAACAATATCGATTGGGCTTGTAAAATCATCTATACTAAACTGAGATAAATTCATTGTTTTCTCCTTAATAAGTATATATTAAAGGAAACTTATAGTCTTCCACATGATTAAGCAGTTTCTTTTTACTGATAAATATCATTATTCGAATGGCTAAAATTGTATTAAAATAAAAGCTTAGGTTTATTACCCAAGGAGCATACTATCAGAGCTTTTATCTTTCATTCTTTACTTGTCACAATAATTCTTTCAAGCACTACATCTTTTGCTAAAGAGAATATGAAGTTTCATATGCAAAACATCTTCACAAGTTATGTTAAGTTATTCAATGGGAAGTTAGAGAAGAAAGAAAAAGAAAAAACAATAAAGGATCTTGAAAGATTTCTTTTAAGCGCACGCTTTAAGAAACTAATAGACTCACCAGCAATGACTCCCATCAGAGAAACACTAGAGAAATCTTTTAGAGAGATTAAGGTTGCCCATAATAAAGGAGAGGACGCCTATACTGATTATCGAGTGAAGAATCTTATTTCGACTTGTATTGCGTGCCATTCACAGCTTCCATCAACAGCATTTAAAGCAGTAAAAAAAAGAAAGTCTTACGAAAAAGAAGAATTTCATGACAGACTTAATATGGCCCTTCTTCTAAGGGACTACGAACATGCAAGCTCAATTCTAAAGAATGAAGTTCAAAAAGATATAATTCGAGGAAAAGACTTTAGAGCAATAGAAACAAAGTTAAACCTTCTCACATCCATTCAATTATCAAAGCTTAATAATAAGAAGAAGAAGCTTTTAAACTATCTTAGTTCACTGAAGCTTCACTCAAATTACACATTATTAATTGATGCTTATACAGGTAGTATAAAAAAATCGCTAAAAAGATGGGAAGGAATTGATATTTCACGAATTTCAGAAAAGAAGCTCTCAAAGTTATTAAAGAAGTTTTTAAAGCCAATTGAAAAAACTCTATCGAATATCTACTTTTCAACACAAAAAGATATTGTAACAATGGCACAAATGAAGAGTATTCTTTCTGAATTCATCCTTCTAAACCCTGAGAGTAAAAAAATTGCAGAAGCTCTTTACTGGAGAGGGGCGGTTGAAAATAAGTATACTGCCCTTGATACCTACTCTCTTGGTGAGCTGTATTATAAAGAGTGTATCTCTAAATACCCTCAGAGCCCATTTGCAAAAAAATGTTACAAGAACTTAAAAAAATCTGTTGAGATGGGATTCACAGGAAGCTCTGGAACACATATCCCACGAGCAATTTTACTAGAACTAGAAAGTTATAAGAAACTGATTAAGTAGCTTTTACAAACTCTTACTAAAAGATGTTTCACTCACAAGATATTGATCGAATGTACTCGCTATATTTCTTAAAAATGGACGCCCGATACTGCTGATTAGATAAGTATCTCCGTGCTCTTCTAAAAGCTTATCATCAAGATATTCATTTAGGCATGTTCCTTCTTGAACATCTCTTTTATCGATATAGAGATTACACATTAATTCATTTATGATTCTTTTTGATTCTTTATCTTCATTACTCATAAGATGAGTTTTAACAAACGGAAGTTTACCGCTATCTAAAAATTCAAAGTATTCTTTGATTGATTTTGCGTTTTGTAAATAAAAGTCAGCCCCTTCAGAAATTGAAGAAGCACCAATTCCGACAAGAGTTTGTGTCTTTTTTTCTGTGTATCCCATAAAAGATCTTTTAAGAGATCGTCTAAGACTTGCCTTATGAAGTTTTGAATCTTTAAGAGCAAAGTGATCAAGGCCAATTTCAACATAGCCAACACTTTCAAGCTCTTTTTTTGCATACTCGTATAGCTCCCTTTTTGATTTACCATTTTTCAGATCTGCATCCTTAATCAATTTTTGAGCTGGAAACATTCTCGGCAAATGAGCATAGCTATAAAGGGCAATATAATCAGGGTTCAATTTCTTAACTTTTACAATTGTTTCATGAATTGAATCAATACTTTGTTTTGGTAATCCATAAATTAAATCAAAATTAATAGAGCAATCAGACTGGCTTCTTAAGTCAGAAACAACCTTCTCTACTAAATCAAATGGTTGATAGCGATTTATGGCATTTTGCACATCTACATCAAAATCTTGAATTCCAAATGATGCATGTTTTAAATTCTTAGAACTTAGATAAGTCAATAAGCCCTCTTCAAGAGTTCTTGGATCAAGCTCAATAGAGAGTTCTGCACTTTCAGGTATTATATTTTGATAAAGGCTTTTAAAATTTTTAATGGATAAAGCATTGGGTGTACCACCACCAAAGTGAACAGATTTAACTTTAGAGCTTTTGGCTTCTAGGAGTTTCCACTCTTTTAATAAATATTCTGTGTATAAATCTATCTGGCTACTATCTCTTGTTATCTTTCGATTACAACCGCAGTACCAACAAAGCTCCGAACAAAATGGAATATGAAAGTATAAATCAATCTCATCTTGCCGATTAACATGTGTTGTCCAATCAGAAGAACACTTTTCATTATTCCAAGACATAATAGTTGGGTAACTTGTATACCTTGGAACATTTATATTATATTTATTAAATAATTGATCCATAATGATTTACTTTATTTTTAGAATTTTACCTTTTGGACTTTTCTTTTGATCTTTAATGAATTTTAAAATTGATTTAAGATCTGCATCTGATATTTCAATCTCTTGCATCATTGTTGGTTTATATGCAGCAAAAAGTTTTTTAGCATAGGCATCTGGTTTTTCGTAACCTTCCTCTTCCTCGTCTCCATTAATCATTCCATCAGGATAAGCGACAAATTTCTTAATCCAAGCAAATTTTCTTCTTGAATTTACACCCGCAAGATCTGGACCAATCTTATCTCCACCACCAATAGTGTGACATGCTTTACAATTTTTTGAGAATAACATCTTTCCATCTGCAAACGCAGTTGAAGAAAGAACTAATAACATTAATACGACTTTCATATAAACTCCTTATTTAGAGCCATATTAAGTCATGTGGAGATAAGAAAGTATGATTTGCATCATGTTTTCAATAATAACGAAACACTGCGATAAAAATTATTGAGATAAGCATAATAGTGGGAACTTCGTTTATAATTCGGCACTGCTTAGAGGTTAAGAAGATATCGTCTTTTTTAAAGCGTTTAAGTGTGTGCCCAATATAGAGGTTATACCCCACAAGCAGGGCTACAAAAGTGAGCTTTTTCAAAATCCAAAGGTCAGTAATATTTGTTGATGAGAAGTATAATAATAGACTACCAAAGCTTATAGTTAAGACCATAGCTGGAACAGTTATGTAGTAATACAATTTATGCTCCATAACCTTTATAACACCTATAAAGTCTGGTTTGTCTGTATTCTCAACATGATAGACATAGAGTCTAAACATATAAAAAAGACCTGCAAACCAAGCGATTAAAAATATAAAATGAAGTGATTTAAATAAGAGTACTAATTCCATGCTATAACCCTACCGCTTTTTACTTGTTTTATAAATGACATTTATCACCTTTATTTCTCGCTATTTATCGCATACTCTTGTGCAATGCTAAGTAAAATTTGTAAAGACCCATTTCGATTATTCTTCCCTATAGCGATATCACTCGCACTATACGCTTCATGTATGTGGATACTTTTTGCCTTTTTTCAAGAAGGTACTTATCCCGGAAATAGTCATGCAAGAGTCTTTGTAGCCGGTTTTTTACATTTCTCTATTGTTGGTTTTTTACTTACGGCCATACCAAGATTCACTAAAACAGATTTTCTAAGTAAGATGGAGCTTCTTTTTTTCATCCCACCGACAACAGCTGTAATTTTTTATTCAATTGTAGAGAATTCATCATTCTTTTGGTTTTTCAATTCAATCAATTGGATATTATTAATTGTCTTTGGTTTTAGAAGATTTAAAAAAAGAGCCGAAAACCCGCCCTATACTTTTATATTTGTTGGAGCTGGAATTGTTTTAAGCTTTATTTCTAGTTTTTGTATTTTCTTAAGCTTTTATAATCAAGACTATAATCTCGATACTATCGGCTACCTACTTTATTATGATGCGTCTGTTTTATCATTTATTCTAGGTGTTGGAGGAAGACTTATTCCAGGGATTCTTGGACTAACTGATATTGTTCAAAGCCAAAAGAAAATATATGAAAAACCAATTCCTTTTATACAAGCAGTTCCAAAGAGAATTTTTCTCACACTAGTTGTTTTTATCTGCTCTTTTATACTGGAGTTTCTTGAACTAAATATTACTGCATTTATACTAAGAGCACTTGTTATAACTTATTTTGCAGTTGCCTACTGGGGAATTTTTAAATCTTCAAAAGAAAAATCTTGGCAAAAAAGATCAATAAAAGCCTCCGTATTTTTTATGGCCATCGCCTACTGGGCCGTACTTGCGTTTCCAAAGCATATTTTAAGTCTTAAGCATCTTATCTATATAGCAGGTTACTATACACTAACTCTTTTAGTTGCTAGTCGTGTAACACTTGCACATGGAAAAGAAGGCCTTGAATTAGAGAAAAGGATCTTTCCTTTTGGATTTGTTGCCTTTCTTGTACTTTTTGGAGCTATCACCCGGGCGAGTATTACCTTCTTGCCAGGAAGACTTTATATGAGTCACTTGGGTTACGCTGCTGCTCTTTTATTTTTGGCAACATTATACTGGGGTGCTGTTTTTATAACGAAGATGATTAAAGGCTTAAAAGACTAGCCTCAAGCTTGGATGTTAGAGCTCCACTTTTAAATGATTGATCACTAATATCTTTACTCCAGTTATAAGTATCGATAATAGTCTGCTCTATCGGTCTAAACTTAAGTCCATTTAATATTGCTTTTTGAGAGTCCATTTTTTGAAATGCTTGAATTTCACTATAAACCCATAAAGGTATTTGTACCCAGCAACCAATATCGTTATCCCGAAGAATCTTTTCATTAATCCACTGTAACTTCCCATCGGAATTAAGTGCATTTATACCTTTTAATAAAAATTCCTCTAGATTAAGTTCATTATAAGGACTAACTGTATTAAATACTCCAACGAGATCGTATTTGATACCTTGAACTATAAAGTCTGATAAATCCCTTGCATCAATAAATTGAACTGGAGCTTTTGGATCACCTGGAGCTAAGATTTTACCACCTTTGGCAATTCGATCTCCCCAGTAAGGAAAACGATAAGTAGAGTCATGAGGCCCTACAATTAAGCCAGGTCTTAAGATTAGACTTGATCTAGGAAAATGAGCTTCTACTTTTTTTTCACAGAGATATTTTCTTGCTCCATAAGTTTCGTTTGTTTCGTCACTTTCATCTATATCAATATTCACAAGCTTATGCTTTAGTTCTGTGACATTCTCTTGGGGCTGCTCCTCTAAGTCATAAACAGAACAGCTTGAGATAAATATAAACTTCTTTGTTTTATCTTTAAGCTTTGAGCACAATTCATCCATATTCCTAGGAAAGTAGCCATTAGTATCAATTATGACATCATAACTTTCATGAATCTTTACTATATCTTTAAAGCGGTCACCTTTAATATAGTTAACTTTTTTAAATAAGTTCGCATTGGTTTGCCCTCTATTAAATAGAGTTATATCAAATTCAATATCCTTATCTTTCTTTAAAGATTCAACTAAATGTCGCCCTAAAAACTTTGTTCCACCTAAAATTAAAACCTTCACTAAAAACTCTTATAAAAATGAAACCCCACCGAAGGAGTTATTGTCTTAACGATTAAGTCATTAGCATAATCAGCGTAGCGATATGCCATCTCTAGAGCTAAACCATAACTATCCATAGGAATTTCCATACCTAGTCCTAAGTAGCCGTATTGACCAAAGAAGTTTTTACTCTCCCCTTTATTTGTTTCTAGCCTTGAGTATCCAAAACCTGGCCTGATATATAATGATTTCAAAATATTATGTAAAAAATATTTAATTTCAAAACCAATATTTTGCTGAGTTATTTTATCTCCATAGCTATTGTCACTTTTGTTTGCATTTATACCTGCAATGATTGGTGAAAAAGAAAAACCAAAAGAGTAGTCATAAGGTTTTTCCCACCATAGATTAATCGTATTTGTTAAACCAGAATAAACCTCTAATGAGTGCTGAGAGTGAAGTTCATGAATTTCATAATGTTCTCTTGCTCGAATCTTGAAATTTACTGCATACAGATTTGTTGTAACGAAAAAAAGTATTAATATTTTATACATACCTAAGCCTTTTTAGTTATCTTTAGTTTTGAAATTAAAGACAGTATTGCAACACTCGCCATACCGACAATGACACCCACAATTGTGTTTTGAATTATTTCAATCGATAAGAAGTTAAAATGAAAATGATGAGAGAAGATGCCTCCTCCGACAATAAACATTGCAACAGTTCCTACAATCCCTAAAAGTTTCATTATATTTGGCATAAGTCGCACAAGGAACATTCCAATTTTTTCATATCCCTTCTCAACAAGGTGCAAACCGATATCATCAATTTTAACTAAGATAGCGACAAGTCCATAAATAAGAAGAGATACTAAAAATCCGATAACAGTTAGAACTAAAGCTTGATTTAAAATATCTCCAGAGATTGAGCTTTGAGCAATTACCATAATTTCAATTGAAAGAACGAAATCTGTTTTGATTGCCCCCCATGTTTTATCTTTTACGGAAGCATTCTTTATAGCTGTATTTGTTTTTTCTTTTTTATAAAATATTTTATCGACAACCTTATGCCCACCTTCATAACAAAGATACAATCCACCAAAAAGTAAAACATAACTTAACACAACAGGTGAATAATAAGTGAGTAGAAGCACAAAGGGAATAATAATGATTTTATTAACCAATGCTCCTAGAAATATTTTAAAAACAATTGGTAATTCATCTTTTGGATCAACACCATCAACTTGACCAACATTTACGGCCAAATCATCTGTTATGATTCCTCCCGTTTTTTTCATTGCAAGTTTTGTCATGACAGCAACATCATCCATTGTGGATGCGATGTCGTCTAAAAGTGTTAGTAGATTAAAGCTCATAGTATATCTCTCTATTAATTCTTGATGGAAAACAAAAAACTAATTTGCTCCTAATATACTTGGACTTTTAAGTATATCGGCGGCTAAATTAGCTGATGGATTGGCTGTATTTTTCTTAACAGAAAAAGTTCTGAGTTTTTTGCATTCGAATAATTTATTGCCATTAGAGCAAATAAATCTCATCTCATATTCAACAGCAGACCTTATATTGATATTCAGTAGGTAGTCCCTTTTCGTCTTCTCGGGATCAGATGAAAGTTCCTGTTCATCATACTCTTTAACAATCGAACAAGGCGTATCATCAAACTTTATGTTCCAATCTTTTGGTTTAACACAATCAAATCGGCTTAAGTCATCAAATATTATTTTTTGAACCTTATCAACTAAAATTGAGTCCGCACCTTGAACATTAATGTATAGAGTATTAGTAGCCTCTCTCTCTGAGTTACAAGAGAAAAATACTATAAAAAGAAATGAAAGTAAGAAAGTTCTCATTTTATTGTAATAACGAAATTATCGCACCATAGATAGCATGAGTGATATTTTTCATATAAGTAAAATCAATTCTCTCATCAACAATGTCACATTTCTTATGATAGCACTTATCACTATCTCCACCAAAGAAGTTTTCAGAGATAACAATTGCTGGTATTTTTTTCTTCCAAAATGAAGCGTGGTCACTTCTATCCGTACATCCTGGGTTAATAGCGATTTGAAGAGAGTTCCTATTAATTGTGTTAGCGATTTCACTTGATAAGAAAGTTGACTCTGCTCTTTTGCAATCAATAACGTGAAAGACACCATCTTTTCTAGAGTTTGTTCCCATCATTTCATAATTAATATTTCCAATAATCTTAGACTTATCTGAAATCTTTTTTACAAATGCCTTCGAGCCCACTAAACCGCTCTCTTCCTTGTCAAAAGCCACGATTTGAATTGTATGTTTAAAGTTTTGCGTACTAAGTGCTTTTGCAACACCAAGAGCAGAGATTGTCCCCGTTCCATTATCATTTGCACCTGCAGTTCTTACTGTGTCATAGTGAGAAGTTAAAATTAAAATTTTTGCATCGGGGTGTGTAGATTTTTTCTCAGCAATAAGATTCACTCCTCTACCAAACTTTTGCTCTGTTACTTTGTAACCAAGAGCTTTATATTCTTGAGTTAAAAATTGTCTTGCAAGCTCTCTTCCTTTTGAAGAACTTCTTTCAGAGATTGAAACCAAACCTAAACTTCCACCTAGGTTAACATTCTTTGCTCCTGAAATTTTTTCGAGCTTTTCTTTTAAATATGTCTCACTAATTTGTGCAATAAATTCATCTTGATCAAGGGAATCTTTAGAATGATCTATGGCCTCTATATTTCTTTTTAAAGTCTCTTTTTGAGCATCATTATACTTAAATGCTTCTTTATCACCAGACCATGTATGAGAATCATGGCTGTGAGAAGAATGTGTGTGAGAAAAAACATAGCTTGTTGATAAGGCTAATATAATTAGAAATTTCGACATATTTACTCCATTAAATAAATTCATTAACTATATCGTCCCTTTTAAGAGTTAAAATGCCAATTTTTTAATGAGTGAGTAAGTTTATTTTAGGTATGACGCGGCACTCGTAATTTAATATGATCTGTATCATTAAAAATTTTAGTCATTCTTTATATATTTCCACGATGACAAACCTATGCACAGACAAGAATATAAAATTAAAAGCTAATTTTTTAGGCCCAAAAGCGGAAAACTCCCAGTGGCTTGAGGAGAATATTAACCATATCTTTTCCGATTGGTGTAATTGGCGAAGAAATCGTTTTCCCGTAGACGGCCCATCAATTAGTCAAAAGAACCTTAAAGAAAAAACTCTAGCAAATTTTCAAAGCCTTATATTTAGACAACAAAAAAATCTTTCTAATAGATTTGAATCTGAAGTTCCAAAGTATTCACCTCGATATATGGGGCATATGGTTTCAGAAATTTCACTACCTGCTTTATTTGGTCATATCGTTGCTCTGCTACATAATCCTAATAACTCATCACTAAGTGCTTCAAAGGTTGGAAGTCTAATTGAACAAGAAGCTATCGATGCCTTATCTCAGATGATTGGTTATCCTAAAAAAGGAATTGGGCACTTTACCTCTGGTGGAACTATCGCAAACTTTGAAGCCATCTGGAGAGCAAGGTATAGACTTGATCATTCACTCTCCTTTGGAGCATATCAAAATAAAATTTCTGGAAGTAATTATTCCATCTTTGAAGCGTCCCATTTAGATATGGAACTACAGTCCAATATAGATGAAACGAAAGAATATAGTTTCGTTCAACAAGGTGCCTATAAAGCATTTGGTATTTACCAAGATATTTTTAAAGTCAATTTTGAAGGACCTATTTTAATAATACCTTCTCACAAACATTACTCCTGGCAAAAAGCTGTATCGCTTTTAGGTCTTGGAGAAAATTCTTTGTGGACAGTAAGTCTAGATTCACAAGGCCATATGTGCACAAGGGATCTCATAGAAAAAATTGAGTTTGCTAAAAAAACAAATCGTCCCATCCTTGCCGTTGTATCCGTTGCAGGAACAACTGAACTTGGGATGGTGGATCCTGTAGCTGAAGTTCAAGACATATTAGATGAATATAAAAGAAATGGAATTCATATCTGGCATCATATAGATGCAGCATACGGTGGAATCTACACTTCTATGCTTGATGAGCAAGGTAGTGATACTAAACTCTCCTCTCATTGTGAAAAATCTTTTAATGCTTTGAAAAGAGCTGAATCTATAACACTTGATCCTCATAAATTAGCGATGGTGCCCTATGCCTGTGGAGCCATTCTTGTAAAAGATCCAAAGTATTATAGTGTCTCTCAGTTTTATGCTCCTTATTTAGAAGAGCAACCAGAGGAAACAGGAAAATGGGTTTCGACAATAGAAGGCTCAAGACCTGCAACAGGTGCATCTGCAACCTGGATGGTGGCCAATACAATTGGTCTAAATAAAGATGGAATGGGTGAAATTTTATCTCTAGGCTTATCTGCTAAAGAGAGACTAATTAAAACTCTCACAGATAAAATTCCTGAATTATACCTACTCCCTCAATCAGATACTAATATCATCTGCTTTACATTTTTAGATGAAGATAAATCAATTCCAAAAGCAAATAAATTAACAAGAAAGATTTACGAAGAAATTATTAATGGCGATCAATTCTCTGTCTCTCAAACAACTCTAAATAAACTCTACTACAGTGAACTAATCACCGGTCTAGAAAAGAGTTGGGATATAAAAGAGACTGATGATAATCTATACTTAATTAGAATGGTTATTATGAATCCTTTTTCTATATCTAAAGAAAACCAGTTTAACTATATTGAGGAGTTTTCTTCAAATCTACTCTCAACATATAAGTTTTTTAAAAATTACTGATTTATATCAGATTTCAACTTTGTTATTTGATGTACAATTTTTAAAAAGGAGTCAGACATGACAGATACAATGCAGAATTTTGTTAAATCAAAAATGGTTTTAGTTGAGTGCAACACAAGTGTACTTGAGGCTTATCAACTTATGAAAAAAAACAATATTAGACATCTTCCAGTAGTTAAAGATGGTCAAGCTGTCGGAATTATCAGTGATCGTGATGTTCAATTTATGGGACATGGTGGTGACTCTTTAAACCTGAAAGCAGAAGATATTATGACTAAAGATCTTTTATCTGTTGATGCACAAACAACAATACCGCACGTTGTTCAATTGATGAGTAACAAAAAAATTAGCTCTGTTATCATCAATGGAGACGACAAAAAAATTGAAGGTATTTTTACATCAACAGACGCGTTAGACTTATTGTTTCAAAGCTATAAAGTTTAATTATCCGGGGTTCTATTTTATAATTAAAGAAATAGAACCCTTATTTTATTTCAAACATATTTCCAAATATAAATAAAAATGATTAACTAATCCTCTAATCCCAATTTAAATAATGGTAAATAAACATGATTCAAGTAAGTGAAGCCCATAAATTAATTCAAGACTCTACATCAATAGCTCAAAAAGAGATTGTCTCGGTTGCCATATCTAACAAAAGAATTTTAGCTGAAGATATCTTTGCAACTAGAAATCAACCTCCTTTTAATAGAGTGGCAATGGATGGAATTGCAATTGATTCAAAATCAGTCGAACTAGAGTTCAATATAGAGGGCGTTCAAGCTGCTGGAGCAAAACAGTTAAGTCTTTCATCAAGTGAAAATTGCATTGAAGTCATGACAGGAGCAACTTTACCCCTTGGTTGTGATTGTGTTATTCCCTATGAAAAAACCACAATAGATCAAGATAAAAAAACTGCTAAAATTGAAAAGTCTTCAATAGCTTTAATGAAAAATATTCACTCAGAAGCCTCTGATTATAAAGAAGGTGAAATTGTTTTAAAAAAAGGGACAATGATAACAAGTCCCGTTTGTGCGATTATTGCATCTCAAGGAAAGTCAGAAGTAAGTGTCTACAAAACACCAAAAGTAATTATTATAAGTACGGGAAGTGAACTTGTTGAGCTAGATAAGCCAATTGAGCCCTATCAAATCTATATGTCTAACTCCTACGCTATTGAGTCCGAGTTAAAATCATATGGGCTAACAGATATTGCCCGTCTTCATATCCCTGATAATCCTGAAGAGACTCAAAGACAAATTAAACATGCACTTGAAAATTATGATATTTTAATTCTCACAGGTGGTGTATCTCGAGGAAAATTTGATTATATTCCAGGAACTTTAGATAAGCTTGGAGTGAAAAAACTTTTTCACAAAATAAAACAAAAACCTGGAAAACCGATGTGGTATGGAAGCTTTGAAAATAAACAAATCTTTGCCCTACCTGGAAATCCAGTTTCTTGTCTTGTTTGTCTCAGAAGATATGTGATCCCAGCACTTGATCAATCTCTTGGCAAAAATGTCACTCCACACTATGGTGAACTTCAATCAACGATTGAATTTAAAAGAGACTTCACATTATTTGCCTCAGTTAGTGCAACTTCGTTTACAGATGGAAGACTTCTTTTATTTCCAATCTCCTCTAATGGATCTGGTGATTTTTACGCGATCGGCCAATCAACAGGCTTTATAGAGCTTCCTCCTGAGCCAAAAATCTTTAAGCCCGGTGAAATTTTCCAATATTATTCCTGGCAAACTTGATTTATGTCATACAAATCGATTCAAAATAGGTATATTCTCTAAACATCCTAATCTAGTGGACCTAAGTTATGTAATACGGACTCTAGACGCGCATGCTTTGGAAACGAGGTTTGTTCCCGATTGGAAAGGATTTTATGCAAAAAAAATTAATCGACTCCCACGGGCGTCGCATGAAGAAATTACGCTTAAACCTACTCGACGCATGCAATATGCGTTGCATGTATTGTATGCCTGAGGATCAAAAGTTTAAAAAACTCTCAGAGCTTCTAACTCCCACTCAAATGAAAAGTATCGTTTCAAACTTAGTTGAGTTTGGAATTGAAGAAGTACGCCTAACAGGTGGAGAACCACTAATGCATCCACAGTTTAGATCAATTGCAAAAGAGCTTTCAACTTGTAATTTAAAAAAGCTTGCTGTGACAACAAATGCAATCCTTCTTGAAAAAGAAATGGATTTTTTAAAAGAACACAATATCCTAAACCTGAATATCAGTCTTGATAGTCTTAATGAAAATTCTTTTAACTACATTACTAAGACTGAAACTTTTCACCAAGTATACAACTCGACAATAAGAGCAAAAAAGCTTGGTTTTAATATAAAAACTAATACAGTAATGCTTAAAAATATTAATTTTGAAGAAGTAGAGCAATTTTTAGAGTTCTCGGCAAAATATGATATTGAAGTTAGATTCTTAGAACTTATGAAAATTGGTCACGCTCTTAATTACTATGAAAGACATTTTGTAAGTGCCGATCAAATTATTGAGAGAATTTCAAAAGAGTGGACTCTAACTAAAATTGAAATGCCAGGTGATTCAACTTCTTTTAATTATATTGCAACGAAAGATGGAAAGACTGCAAAGGTTGGTTTTATTGCCTCAGAGAGTAAACCATTTTGTAATGGTTGCTCAAGGCTCAGACTTAGTAATCAAGGGACATTAAGACCTTGTATTATGATAAATGAAGGTCCAAATATATCGGAACTTGCCCCACAAGATTATGAAGCTGTATTAAATGAACTTATAAATAAAAAGCCAAACTTTCGTCTAGAAAATACAGAAGTTAAGATGAATGAGATTGGAGGATAAATGAAACTTACCCATATAGATCAAGAAAATAATCCTACGATGGTAGATATTAGTGATAAGACCGTTACAACGAGAGAAGCCACAGCTCAAAGTATTATAAAGCTTCCTAAAATTGTCTCTGATCAAATTAGTGATAAGGGTGAATTAAACCTTAAAAAAGGTCCCGTTTTTCATACTGCCATTATTGCTGGAACTATGGCCGTAAAGAAAACGTCTGATCTCATTCCTTTTTGTCATCCCCTACTTATTTCTAGTATCAAAATAAAAGTGAATAGAAAAAGCACAGATGAACTTCAAGTTCTTTGCACCGTAAAGATGGAAGGAAAAACAGGTGTTGAAATGGAAGCTCTTACTGGAGCAACTGTTGCGGCCCTTACAATCTATGATATGTGCAAAGCCCTCTCTCACGAGATGGTTATTAGCTCCACGGCGCTTATTAATAAGTCCGGTGGAAAAAGAAGTATTAAAGATGGAAAACTATGCGACTAAGAAAAAATAAAAACGATTCATTTTTTCATCCTTTTGAAATCGCTTTTTGTGGTTTTTCAAACTCTGGTAAGACAACCTTGATTTCAAAAATAATCAAAAATCTATCTCGTGAATTTGATATTGGCTATCTCAAACACGATGCACATAAATTCCAAATGGATAAACCTGGAAAAGATACTGCTACAATGAGTGATAGTGGAGCAAAATCTGTTCTTATAAATGATGAAGCTCACTTTGCAAATATAGAACACTCTAGTCTTGAGCAATTTGATGTCATGATGAAGATGAGTGATATGGATTTTCTATTTATAGAAGGACATAAATTCTCTAAACTTCCAAAGCTTGTTCTTCTATCAAGCCAAAGTAATTTTGATGAGACAATTAAGCTTATCAAAGAAGGTGAAATTTCTGACGTTATGGGTATTATAACGGATATTGAAAACGCTGAAGAGATTTTTGAAAACAAATATCCTATATTTAATCGAGATAATATTGATAGCATATCAAATTTTATTCTTTCATATTTTAAAGAAAAAATGCCTACAAAAATTAATGGCTTAATTTTGACTGGTGGAAAAAGTGAAAGAATGAAAGAAGATAAGGGCGCATTAAATTATCACGGCGAACAAAATCAAATAGAGCACTCTCAAGAACTTCTTTCTTCAATTTGTGATGAAGTCTATGTCTCTTGTAGAAAAGATCAGCTTTCAGAGCCTTTTTTAAAGAATCAAAAAACAATTACTGATTCTTTTCCAAGTGTTGGCCCGACAACCGGAATTTTATCGGCTCAATTTTTTGATCCAAATGCTGCTTGGCTTGTTTTAGCTTGTGATCTTCCCTATCTTAATCTTGAGACAATTGAGCACTTGAAAAAGAATCGAAATTCATTCAAACTTGCAACTGCTTTTATAAATCCAAAAAGAAATTGGCCAGAGCCTCTTTGTACAATTTATGAACCAAAAAGTTATCAAAAATTAATGAAGTATTTTTCAGTCAATAAACCCTGTCCAAGAAAAGTTCTTTTTAATTCAAATATCGAATCTCTCGAGATGATCACTCTCAATGCTCTAGATAATGTTAATACACCAAAAGAGAGAGAGGAAGCTCTAGAATATATAAACAAAGGAAAAGCCGATGAAAGTTAAAGTCATGTACTTTGCCTCTCTTAGAGATAGTGCATCTGTATCCCACGAAATGATCGATACAGAACTTGAAACAATTGATGAGCTCTTTGAGAGTCTCAATAATAAATACTCTTTTAAAATTGAGAAAAAGCATTTAAGAGTTGCCATCAACGAAGAGTATAAAAGCTTTGATTCAAAAATAGTTAATAACGATACAATTGTATTCATCCCACCTGTTGCAGGAGGTTAGAATGTTTGAAATGGTAGATAAGAATATAAACAATCTATATGAACTAGATCTGGATATTTTAAAAGATCCAAGTGTTGGTGGAATAAATTATTTTCAAGGTGTTGTAAGAAATCATAATGAAGGAAAAGACGTAAAGTCTCTTGAGTATGAATCATATATTCCTATGGCAAAAAAAGTTGGTCAAGATATCGTCAATCAAGCCAAGAAGAAATTTGATATTGTTGATGCATATTGTATTCACCGAACGGGTCATTTAAATATTAATGATACAGCTGTTTGGGTAATTACAACGAGTCATCACAGAAAAGAAGCTTATGATGCCAATCAATTTATAATTGATACCGTAAAAGGAGAAGTTCCTATTTGGAAAAAAGAACATTATGTAGGTCTTGAGCCAGAATGGGTTGCTTGTCATAGATGTACTGAACACCATCACGAAAGAAAACACTCTCATTGTAATCATCATGGTCAACAGTAAAAAGTTTTATAAAAGACAAATCATTCTTGATGAGGTCAAAGAAGAAGGACAAAAAAAGCTCTCTGACGCGAAGGTTTTAGTTATTGGGGCCGGAGGGCTTGGATCTCCTCTACTAACCTATCTTGCCGCCGCAGGTGTCGGTCATATCACCATCTGTGATGACGATATTATTGATGAAACAAATCTGCACAGGCAAATACTTTTTACACCTGAAGACATTGGAAAAAATAAAGCTCAAATTGCAAAAGAGAGAATCACAAAACAAAACCCTCTTATAAATATCTCAATTGATACAAATAGTTTTGATGAAAACACCTGCATAGATCGTTTTGATATTATTATTGATTGCACAGATAATTTTAATGCCAAATTTCTTGCTCATGACCAATGTTTTCAAAAAAATAAAATATTCTGTGTCGCTTCTATTCACAAATTTGAAGGTCAAGTTCAGATATTTAATTTTAACTCAGATGTATATTCTGAATTCTCACCATGCATGAGATGCCTTTGGAAAGAAAAGCCAAGTAGTGATTGTGTAGAAACATGTGCTGTAGCAGGTGTTATAGGTGCTGTTGCCGGAGTTGTCGGAACAATTCAGGCCATGGAGATAATAAAATGTATCCTCGGAATGAATCATCTTAAAAATAACCAGAACCTATTAATTTCACTCGTGGATTTTTCCTCAATGAAAATTACTTTTTCGAAGGAAAAAGAATGTCCTTTATGTGGAGATGAAAAGAAAAATATTTTTAATACAGGTTCGATTTTTGAGACGACATTAGTAAATGCTCTTGATCAAAACTTTCATATTTTTGATATCACCCGAGATATAGATATTTACCAAGAGTTAGATAAAATTAAAGACAATAAAGATATCGCTATTATTTGTAAAAGAGGTATTTCAAGTTTAAAACTTGTAAAAGAGCTTCGTAAAATTGGATATTCAAATTCTTTTTCTATTGAAGGTGGCCTTACCCCATCAAATAAAAAGTTATTAGGAATCTAGGCTCGTTTGCTATAGCCACCAACTGTTCACCACCTAAAACTTTGAAATTACAGGGATTTTTTTCTCTAAACTGACTTGCATCATAGTTAAATTTAAATATAGCCCATAAAATAATCAAAAAGCTGATTCTTATCAAAGGAATTTAAATGACAGTTATGAGCTATATCGCGTATCCCACGAAACTTGGCCTTGAGCAATTATGTACAGACCTAAAAAAAATCAATGGAGTCGATATTGAAAGGTCCGAGAACAAAGAGGTTGTTATCGTTGTAACGACTTTTGAGTCAAAAGACGAAGAGGAAAGAATCGAAAAAGAATTAAAAGATCTCAGTTCTCTGCAATGCTTGGCGCTCGTTTATGCAGGAAATGAAGAAAAAATGATTAATGAGAAATTAAATAACTAAGGGTAGAAAATGAGTTGTGATGAATTAAAAAGTATTACTCGACGAGATTTTATGAAGCAAGTTGCTTTTGCATCTGCAATCGCTGTTGCACATACTATGATCCCAGGTGTTCTTTTTGCCAATGAGCAAAAATACAAAACTACCGCTAATATGAAATGGCAAAAAACACCTTGTCGCTTTTGTGGAGTTGGTTGTGGACTTCTAGTTGCCGTAGAAAATGGTAAAGCCGTAGCTGTTAAAGGTGACCCTGAATCCCCTGTTAACAAAGGTCTTTGTTGTGTAAAAGGATATCACTCAATTCAATCTATCTATGGAAAAGATAGACTCAAAAAAGCACAAGTTAGAAAAAACGGGAAGATGGTTGAAGTTCCAATAAAAGAAGCTCTTGATCTAGTTGCCAGCAAAATGCAAGAGACGATCAAAAAACATGGAAAAGATTCTGTTTCAATGTATGGAAGTGGTCAGTGGACAATACCTGATGGTTACTGTGCTTCAAAATTTATAAAAGGCTGTATTGGTACTAATAATCTAGAAGCCAATGCAAGACTTTGCATGGCCAGTGCCGTTACAGGTTTCTTAACAAGCTTTGGTATGGATGAACCTATGGGTTGTTATGAAGATATTGATTATGCCGATGTCTTTGTCCTATGGGGTAATAATATGGCCGAAATGCATCCGGTGCTATTTTCAAGAATGCTTGATAGAAAACAAAAAAATAAGAAAGTTAAAATAATTGATCTTACTACAAGAACGACAAGAACAAGTTATGCTGCTGACAAGTCTTTTATCTTTAAAGGTCAAACAGACCTCGCTGTAGCCAATGCTATTTGTTATGAAATTTTAAAAACAGGCAAGCAAAACGATACATTTATAAGAAAACACTGTTCCTTAAAGAAAGGTAAAACTAATATCGGCTTTGGTCTTGAAGAAAACTTTAAATTCAAAGATAAAGCTTCTGATATATCAATGGAAGAATATAAAGAATTTTTAAAAGACTACACGCCAGAGAAAGTAGAAAAGATTTCAGGAGTAAAAGCTTCAGAGATTCGTTATCTTGCAGGACTCTACACTAATCCAAATTTAAAAGTGACTTCATTTTGGTGTATGGGAATGAATCAACACACAAGAGGAACGTGGATTAATAATTTAGTTTATAATATTCATCTTCTTGTTGGAAAGATTGCCTCACCTGGAAACAGTCCTTTCTCACTTACTGGACAGCCAAGTGCATGTGGAACAGTTAGGGAAGTTGGAACTCTTACTCATAAGCTACCCAAAGGTGTCGTTATGAATAAGAAACATAGAGAGTTTGCAGAAAATATTTGGAAACTTCCAGCTGGCAGTATTGATCCAAAGCCTTCACTTCATACCGTTGAGATGTTTAAAGCTCTAGATAGAGGTGAAGTAAAGTTTATGTGGATTCAAGTTACAAATCCCATGGTTACAATGCCTAATTTAAAAAGATATAGAGATGCCGCTAAAAAAGATGATCGCTTTATAGTTGTCTCTGATATCTATCCTACTCCAACAACTGATATTGCTGATGTAATCTTGCCAAGTGCAATGTGGATTGAAAGAGAGGGAATGTATGGAAACTCCGAAAGAAGAACTCAGCACTTCAATCAATTATTAACGCCTCCAGAAGATGCGATGAGTGATACTTGGCAAATTATTGAAGTAGCAAGAAGAATGGGATTTACAAAACAATTCCCATGGAAAGAAGAAGAGCATATTGAAAAAATCTGGAAAGAATATTCATTATTTCATGCTGGTAATAAACATGGTGTGGCTCCATATGAAGTTCTTAAAGATAATCCGGGAATGAGATGGCCATACGTAAATGGAAAAGAAACAAGGTGGAGATATAATAGTAAGTACGATCCCGCTTGTGATCCTACAAAAGAATTTGATTTCTATGGTAAGCCTGATCATAAAGCAGTTATATGGCAAAGACCGTTTGAACAAATGCCTGAACCTCAGGATAAGGACTACCCTTTTCTTTTATGTACTGGAAGAGTTATCGAGCACTGGCATACAGGTTCAATGACAAGAAGAATACCAGCTCTTCACCAAGCAGTTCCAGAGGCTTATGTTGAAATCAATCCAATTGATGCCAAAAAACTTAAAGTCACTAATGGAGATAAGATAAAAATTACTTCTCGTCGAGGCTCGATGGTTATGAAAGCCGATATAAATGGACGAGGAAAACCTCAATTAGGTGAAATATTTGTCCCATTTTTTGATGAGAATTATCTTATTAATGATGTTACTTTAGATGCATACTGCCCTATTTCAAAACAGCCTGATTATAAAAAATGTGCAGTAAAAATTGAAAAGGTATAAAGGCAGAAGATGAAAAATAAAATTTCACCGCAGATACTTTTAATTATCATCTCACTTATGGTGACGTTTATCGTTGTTCAATTAAATATTTTTAACTTCTTTGAAAGTAAACCTATCGAAGAGAAGTTAGATGATCCTCACTATGGGCATATACCGATTCAAAAAGCTGAAGCGCAAATGTATCTTGGTCTACATGATAACTCTCCGATTCCAAAAAAATCGAAGACGAAGTCTAATAAAAGGGCATCTAACTTTTATAAAAATAGGGCCTACGCTGGAGCCCCTCCAACGATCCCCCATAAAGTCGACGAAGTTATTAGTGATGGTGGATTTGAAAATTGTCTTCAATGCCATAGAAATGGATCATACTCAATTGATATGAAGGCCTATGCACCTATTGCTCCTCACCCAGACTTTAAAAACTGCAGACAATGTCATGTTCCAAAACTTACAGAAAAACTATTCAAGCCAACAAAATGGAAAAATAAATTCAAAGTTGTATCCGGAAGAAGACATCTTCCTGGTTCTCCCCCAGTAATTCCACACTCTTTACAGTTACGAGAAAATTGTCTCTCTTGTCACTTTGGAGAAGCAGCAATGCAAAAAATAAAAGTGACTCATCCAGAGAGAACAAATTGTCGACAATGTCATGTTCAAACAAAAACAACTGAGAACTTTAAGCGAGCAAAGAAATGAAGTTACTAATAACCTTACTTTCATTAACATTCTTTAGTTGTAATGATCACCATCATTCTTCTTTAAAAGAAAAACTACATAAACTTGATCAGAGCATGGGTGGCAAAGGGCCAGTAGAGTCGGAACAGATTCTAAAAGATAGACTCGATGATTTTTCTTATCAAAAATCAAGATGGAATAAGAAAAATGATTTTTATGTTTTAGAGAGATTTGATAAATTTAAAATTGGAAAATGTCAGCAGTGTCACGATAGCTCTAAAAAGATTCCAAACTCAGCAAGTAACCATAAAGAAGTCTCTCTGCTTCATGCTAATAAGGAAGTTATGAACTGCAAGACTTGCCATAATACAAAAGATACATGGAATCTACATATGCTCAATAATGAGAAGGTTTCAATAAATCATCCTTATAAGCTTTGTTCACAATGTCACTTCGAACAAGTTGAAGACTGGAGCCACGGCGCTCACGGAAAGCGTGTTGGTGGTTGGCATGGAAAAAGAGTTATAAAAAACTGTACGAGCTGTCACAATCCACATAAGCCGCAGTTTCATAATCAAATGCCAAAAGTTACACCTAATTTTTTAAAGTATAAAAGGTAATTAATGAGAAATTTTATTTCAAATTTATTTAAACATAATAAAAAGACAAGCTCTAGCCAGTGCCCAGTTTTTTCTCAAGATAAAACGACAACAAGAGTTGATGAAGAAAAAGGTGCTAAGCAAATTTTAGATAAAAAACAGAATCGTCGATCGTTTCTAAAAGGTATGACAGCAACAGCAGGTGCTGGAGCATCACTTATGGCCGTTGGAGCAAGTAACTTAATCGATAAGGATGCAAAAGAGAAAGCTGCATTAAAGTGGGAAGAATTCTTTAAAGGTAATTACCGAGTAATGACTGAGGATGAGAAAAAAGCCACAGTTAAAAGACTTGAAGAGCTTTCTAGAATTAATAATAATCAAAACGTTAGTATCTCTGCCGATGCTCCTCTTGAAGGAGTTCTATTTGGTTACGCTTTTAATATATCAAAGTGCCAAGGCTATGGTGACTGTATTGAAGCTTGTATTGAAGAAAATAATCTCGATAGAAAGTCTAATATGCAGTATATAAAAATGTTTGAAATGGATCATGGAAAACTCAATGTTGAATCTGGAGATGCGGCATACTTTCACCAAGTTCCAAAAGACGATAAATTCTATATTGGTACGCAGTGTATGCACTGTGAAAATCCTCCATGTGTTCCCGTTTGCCCAACTGGTGCAACTTGGAAAGAAAAAGATGGAATCGTTGTCGTAGACTATGATTGGTGTATTGGATGTCGTTACTGTGAAGCCGCCTGTCCATACTGGGCACGTCGCTTTAACTGGGCAGAACCCGAGGTTCCAAAAGAAAAAGAAAATAAAAACCAACACTACCTTGGAAATAGAAAGAAAATGAAAGGTGTTATGGAAAAATGTACTTTCTGTGTTCAAAGAACCAGAAAAGGACAAGAACCTGCTTGTGTTGAAGCCTGTCCAACAGGCGCACGTGTATTTGGGAATATCTTAGATCCAAATAGTGAAATCAGATATATAATAGAAAATAAAAAAGTTTTCAGATTAAAAGAAGAGTTAGGTACAGAACCGAAGTTCTGGTACTACATGGATTAGAGGAAAGTTATGGTTCGCAATTTTATACACTTTTGTAGTGATAGTTTTAAATACTCTCTAAGTGGAAAGAATCTCTATCATGTATGGATGGGAACACTTACCTTTTTCATGATTGTAGGAGCTTTCTTCTATAGTAAACAAGTTACTCACGGCTTAGTTGTAACGGGTATGAATGATTATGTGAGTTGGGGGCTTTATATTTCTAACTTTACTTTTCTAGTGGGTCTAGCGGCAGCAGCAGTCATGCTCGTTCTACCGGCCTATATTTTTTCCGATAAGGATTTTCACAATATTGTTTTAATTGGTGAAGGTGTTGCCGTTGGTGCTCTTCTTATGTGCCTAGCATTCGTAACGGCTGATATGGGTGGTCCAGAAAGAGCATGGCACCTTCTTCCCGGTATTGGTTATTTTAATTGGCCAGAGTCAATGCTCGCCTGGGATGTTCTTGTACTAAACGGTTATCTCGCTCTAAATTTATTTGTGCCAATGTATATTCTTTTTCAAAGATGGCAGGGGAAAACACCTAATAAAAAGGTTTATCTACCTTTCGTATTTTTAAGTATCTTTTGGGCTTTTGGAATACACCTTGTTACAGCATTTCTCTACGCTGGACTTCCAGCAAGACCATTTTGGAATAATGCCCTACTAGGACCTCGTTTTTTAGCTTCTGCATTTGCTGGAGGACCGGCATTTATTCTACTTCTTCTTGGAGTAGTAAAAAAGTTTAGTAACTTTAAAGTTGATGCTCAAATAAAAAGTAAACTTGCACTAATTATAACAGTAGCCGCACAAATAAATCTTATTATGCTTGGCTCTGAAATCTTTAAAGAATTCTATACACCAACAGAACATAGTATCAGTGCTTTTTATCTCTTCTTTGGAGTTGGTGAACACAATGCACTTGTTCCATGGATATGGACATCTATAACTTTAAACATTATTGCAACAGTCACTCTTACTATTCATAAATTTAGAAGTAATCCCAAGTTTCTCTATCCAAGTTGTGTTATTCTTTTTATTGCCATTTGGATTGATAAAGGGATGGGACTCGTTATTCCAGGTTTTATTCCATCACCTCTTGGTGAGTTTGTTGAATACCAGCCAACACTTGTTGAAGTTGCTGTCAGTTTAGGAATATGGGCTTTTGGTTTATTTGTTCTTTCTGTTTTAGTAAGACTTGGGTTTGCAATTGAGCAAGGATATTTAAGAAAAAACCAAAACTCTAACTGATACAATCATAACTAAAATAGAAGTTATAATTTCTATATAACGAGGCTTTAATTTATTAGAGCCAACATAACTTCCTATTTGACCGCCGATAAAAACGGCAATTAATAAAGGCCAATAACTCTCTAGCGCCAAAATTGAGACTGATTTTTGAAACTGTCCGATTAAGCCCGCGATTGAATTAAAAAAGATAAAAAGGCTACAAGTTGCTGCAATTTGTTTTGGTCTTCCCCATCTTAAATTATACATAAGTGGCGATAGAAATATCCCTCCACCAATCCCCACCATTCCAGAAATGCCACCTAGAATAAGACCCACTACTCCTGAAAGAATAGTTGATGGCTCAGAAGTTTTCTCATAATCTTTTTTAGTATTTGAGATCATGCGAAGAGCAGCAAGAAGAAGGCAGGCTCCAAGAATAAGCCTAAAGACTTCTTTTTCTATCTCAATCATTCCACCAAAATAGGCTGCTGGAATTGAGGTCATAAGGAATGGGAATATAAACGATAAGGAAACTTGTTTATTTTTTAAATAGTGAAAAGACCCACCAGAGACAACAATTAAATTACAGCTAAGAGCGATAAGAGGAATTGAGTCATACGGAAGATTGAATAAAAGCATAAAAGCGATATACGAGCTTCCACCACCAAAACCTATAGAGCTATATAAAAGCGCAATAATAAAGAATGTGACTATAAAGATAAAATTCATATGGTGATTATAAATATATCATAACCACCGGCTCTTATGTAGAGAAGATTTACTTGAGTAGTTTGATTATTCTATTTTTAATATTTTCAACTCCATTACTACTTGAAAAATGCCCAAGATATTTCCCCTCTTTACTCATAAGATAGATAATATCACTATGATCAATCAAATACTCTTCCTCGCCGTCTTCAAATACTTTTCTATAGTAACCTCTGTATTTAAACACCATGTCTTCAGTCTCTTTTTGTGTCCCTCTTAAACCTGTAAATCGAGGGTAAAAAGACTTCATAAAGCTTTTCATTTTTTTACCTGTATCACGGCTAGGATCAACAGTTACAAAGATAGGTTGGATTTGTTTTTCCATCTCTTTTGGAAGCTTATGCATTACTCTTCCCATGGTACTTAACCCCATCGGACAAACTGAAGGGCAGCTTGTAAAACCAAAAAAGACTAACATATATTGTCCTTGAAAGTTTTTCTCCGTAACTTTTTTTCCCGTGTGATCAGTCATGCTAAAACTTCCACCAATTAACTCCGATCCCGTTACAGGATTATGGTTTTGAGTGCTACTACAAGAAGCTAGAAAGCTCATAAGTACTAAAAGTAATAAACAGTATTTTTTTGTTTTCATAGCGAACCTTTATTCAATTTCTCTTACGAGTCTAAAGCCTAAGTTTGCAGCAGGTCTTAAAGTTGCACACCCACCATTATATGTATCCGAAATAAAATCCGGAATATGAGATCTTGTCTCACCTCTTGTAATTCTTGTTGTACACGCTCTTGGATTATTTAATTCCTTAATCGTTCTTTCCTTTAGCATATTCTCTTCTGAACCATACCAACATGTAAGAGTCCACTCCCACACATTTCCATAAAAATCATACAGTCCCCAGTCATTCTTATTAATTGAACCTACGGGTTTTGTTCTTTTAGAAGTTAAAGATTCAGTACTTCTACTTACATAGTCATAAGTGATTTCTTTTTCACTTTTTCTATCACCTGTATCCTCTCCCATATAAGCCGCGTATGCCCACTCTTCCTCTGTTGGAAGGCGATATTTCATTCCCGTTTTTTTTGAAATCCATTTACTGAAACGAAAAGCATCGTGCCAGTTAAGCTTTACACTTGGATTATTTCTTCCTTCTTTTGCTTTGTAGAATGCCTCTTTTTGACATCCTCCATCTTTATAACATTCAGTCCAAAGCTTATTAGTTACTTCATACTTTCCGATATAATAATCTTTTTTTATAACAACTTTTTTTTCAACATAGACAATTTTTGTAGAGTAATACACAGGGATATTCATTGAGAATTTCCCCTTGGGTATTTTAATCATTTCATAATCAATTGATTTAGAAAAACAAGTGTGGGGGGTTAGTCCCACACTTGCCGATATTAAAAATATAAATATTTTTAACTTGTTCATTAAAACTACTTTTTTATTGGAGCTGGTTTACTAGTTTGTTCTAGTAAATCGTTATTCCATTCACCTTCAACTACTACGTGAGCTGTAGCACCTTTCATAACACCTTCAATTAAGTTGTGATTTACATATGCATAAGTTCCTGGTTGTTGAAATTTATACATTGCTGCACCTGCACTACCACCTGCGATAAACCATGTCTCTAATCCAGTTTGAGGTTTATCAGTAAATGATCCTCTCTCCCATACATAATCACCATGACCACCGATTAAGTGTGGACGTGTATCATAGTTAGCTTGAGAGTGAATAAATAAAACATTCTCACCAACTTTTGCTTTCATTGCATTATCACCAGTTAAGGCTCCAACAGCTCCATTAAATACGATATGAGAAGGGATTAAAGTTTCCATCACTTTCATATCATCATTGTAACTTGCAGTTGCATTTGGATATTTTTTATAACGTCCTCTTCTTCCTTTTCCTTTAGCTATATAATAATCTTGCTCACCAATATAAAAAGCTTTGTCGTAAACTAATGAGTTACCATTACCATCTTCAAGACCTTCTTTTGGAAGAATCATTATCGCACCATTCATACCATGAACAACATGCCAAGGAATCATCGCACCACCTGGGGCACAGTGATAAACAAATACACCAGCTTTTGTTGCTCTAAATCTAATTGATACTTCTTCACCTGGAGCAACATGAGTTAATCCACCACCACCGAGAGCTCCGGTTGCAGAATGAAAGTCAACATTATGCTCCATCATGTTAGTTTTTGGATTTACAAGCTTAACATCAACATAGTCACCAACATGAGCTACGATCATAGGCCCTGGAACAGTACCATTATAAGTAAATGCCCAAACCTCAGTTCCTTTATCATCGATGATCATTTTTTTCTCATCAATCGATAAAACAACTTCTACAATCTTAGGTGCACCTAATGATTTCTGATCATGCTTTGGTAAAAAAGGTGGCGCTACGAGTTCTTGCTTCACTCTTTTTAGTGTTGATAAGTCTTGTGGTTTAAATTCTTTCATTCCAGTTGAACTACAAGAACTGAATCCGATGACAATAGATATCAATACAGCACCCAGCATTAATTTATTCTTCATTTTTCCTCCCAATATTTATCATTACATATGATAACTCTATTTAATCTTTAAAATCTTACCTTTTGGTGATTTTTTAGTTGATTTAATATACTCAAATAAAGCCTTAACTTGAGACTTATCCATACTAAACTCTGGCATTAAAGTCGGTTTATATGCTGCAAAGACTTTTTTCGCTAATTTGTCTGCCTTCTCATAACCTGGCTCATCTGGATCACCACTAACCATTCCTTCTGGGTAACTTACAAACTTAACTACCCAATCAACCTTTCTACGCTTATCTAAACCTGCAAGGTCTGGCCCTACCGTATCTCCACCACCAATTGTGTGACAGCTTTTACAGTTAGTTTTAAAGAACTTACCCGCATCAAAAGCGTAAAGATTAAAAGTGAATGAACAAACAAATAAAAATAATAAAGTTTTCATAAATCTCCTATATACAAGTAGGATTAACTTGCATCCTTATATTAGTACTTATCGGTATAATTTCCTTGAGCTGGCTTATTAAAAAACATGATTAAGCTCATGTTTTTATCAAATATTTTCAAGCATTATAAATAAGATTCAAAAAGAACAATTTTATGTAAAAGGAGACGCGAATGTTATCAAAAGCCGCTGCAAGGAACTTCTTCCTTATAGGCACAGGGCTTTGCTTTGGTGCATTTATTCTATTAACACTAGACACCATTAAGCAAGTTCCTAAGCAAACCAATGAAGAAAACCTAACCGAATCTGTTGCCAGAGGGAAACACTTATTTGACGCAAACAACTGCATGGGTTGTCATACAATCTTAGGTGAAGGTGCATATTATGCTCCAGAACTTACAAAGGTTGCGACAAGAAGATCTGAGAGATATATAAAGAAATT
>CAKZJW010000093.1 GCA_937120495.1 uncultured Oligoflexia bacterium | reverse complement strand
ATGGCTATCGACAGAATAGATACAAAAGCATCTATGTTAATTCATCTGTCTAAACCTATTAAACTTGGTTCTTTCTCATCTATTTTCGAATCCCGAAGGATTCAAAACTTATTTCATTATTCGAATGTCAAAGATCAATTTTTCAAAGGCTGCTTTTTTAACACTTAATTTTAACTAAAGCAACAATTAAAACAAAAAAAGATAAAGAAAATTGGTGGAGATGACAGGAGTCGAACCTGCGACCCTCTGAATGCAAATCAGATGCTCTCCCAACTGAGCTACACCCCCATTACTTCCTCAAATCTTTGATTGTGGAGACATAAGTTATTTTAGTTGGCTTTGACTGTCAACAGTATTTTTTAGAAAAAAAACTTTTTTTGTCTTTTTTTTTAATTACACTAAATACTTAATAATTTTACGATCAAGTTTAAAGAATATTGAAGTCGAAGGAGAATACTTTGAAGAAGTTAACATTGATTATTACAGCCTTGTTTATAACAGCATGTCTTGGGAACCAAGAAGCAGTAGCAACAAAAAAGGGCAAAACAAAAACAAACAGCGCGAGAATTAAAACAGTTCATGGTGATATTATTTTAAAATTTTATCCAAATGAAGCTCCCAATACGACAACTAGAATAAAGGCTCTTATTTCAAAAGGATTCTACAACGGACTGAAGTTTCATAGAGTCATACCGGGATTTGTTATTCAAGGTGGAGACCCAAAAGGTAATGGAACCGGAGGAAGCGGGAAGAAGCTCAACGCAGAATTTAATAGCCACAAACACATACCAGGAACAGTAGCAATGGCAAGGTCTAATGATCCAAACTCTGCTGATTCACAGTTTTATATATCACTTGGGACGCATCCACATCTCGATAATAAATATACAGTCTTTGGTTTTGTTCAAAAAGGATTAGATGTTGCGAAGAAGATTAATCCAGGCGACAAGATGATCTCTGTAACATTAGAATAAAAAATTTCAGGCTAGATTCAACTCTTAAATTTGAGTCTAGCTTATACCTAAGATCTAACGATTTTTAAATCTGCTTTATCCAAATAAATACCTTGCTCGTTCCTCTTGGGCCTCCGAACACAGTTTTACTCTCCAAGATACGAGATTCTCTAACTGAACTAACGTTTGAAAGAAATTCTTTTAGCACTTTCCTAGGGACATGAAGATTGAAGTAAATGCCACCAGGTATTTCTGTTCCTGGCTTAACATTATCAACTTGTTTAACATTATATTTCTTTAAAAGATTTATTAATCTTAGTTTCGTTTGATTAGGAGACTCTGAAGTCATCATCACTCGATACGCTCTCCGACCACCATAGCGAACATCTCTGTATCCACCTTTCCTGTTTTCCTCATAAATCGATTTCTCTAAGTCAGCCGACGTAAAATTTTTAGGCAAAGTATCAAGGGAAGTTAGAACAACATCAGACTCAACATCATACCTTCTAGCTTCAACATTTGTCTCAAAAATTTTATTTGATTCTAGTTTTTCAAGCTCATCAAGCTCTTTATGACTTAACTTTATTCCTTTTTCACTCAAAGGATCTTCAACTTGATAATTTAAACCTTTATCAAGCCAGAAAAAATTTGGCTCAAACAAGGTGATTTCCTTAACAAGTTTCTTTTCATACCACTCGTTACCAAACTTTACTGCAACAATAAAAAAGCCACCGATGATAAATAAAACAAGAAGTTCTTGAATAAATCGAACTTGTTTTTTTACAGTAGTTTTCTTTTTTATATTCTTAATACTCTCTTCAAGACGAGAATTATTTAAAGATATCTTTTCTTTTAAAAGTGCCCAATCCTTGTAAAGGGTTACCTCTAAATTTTTTAGAATATCATCTTCAATTGTTCCTAAAATTTCTTTAGAAATGCCTAATTCAGACACAATGTCTTCAAAGCTCAGATTAATTTTATCACATGTCACGTGTGATACTTGAAAGTATACATTAAACCTTTCTTCCATATGAGGGTATCGTTCAACAAAAAAATCTCTCAGTGTAACAGCAAGACTTTTTGGAGACTCAGACGTAGTTTGCGACAACTCCAATAGAGTAAAGTTTTTAAAAATATAAAGGTAACAAAGATACTTAGACTTCAACCAATTAAACCAAGATATTATTGGGCCAGAACTTACTAACAAGACTGCTTTTTCAATCTTATCAATTTGATCACTTGGACTTACATCAGCGCAAAATAACCCCTCCCAAAAGGCGTTGAATTCTTCACCGTATCGTCCTTCCCAAGTAATATTATTAATATTTAAGTCAAGCCAATCTCTAAATTGCTTTTGATCATAGCTCGAAAGTATATAGTCGTTATTCATCACATGCTTTTAACAAGATTGCTATCCCCTGTCCTCCACCAATGCATGCTGAAGCAATTCCGTAGTTCTTTTTTAAATGTTTTAATTGCCTTGCAAGTGTCGTTGTAATTCTAGTTCCAGTTGCTGCAAGAGGATGCCCTATTGCAACAGCTCCACCCCATACATTTAGCTTCTCATCATCAAGTCCAAGCTCTTTTTGACACGCAATAACTTGAGCTGCAAACGCTTCATTAATTTCAACTAGGTCTATATCTTTAAGTGATAATTTATTTTTTTCAAGAAGTTCATTAATTGCAGGAACTGGCCCTATTCCCATAACAGTTGGGTCAACACCTACAACATGGCCATCAATAATTTCGGCTAGCGGTGACAAGTTATTTTCTTTCACAAATTTTTCTGAAGCAACAACGATTGCACTTGCACCATCAACTATCCCAGACGCTGTTGCAGGAGTTACAGTTCCATCTTTTTGAAAACTTGGTTTTAGTTTTTGCATCTGCTCTAATGTCGCGCCATCTCTAACATGCTCATCGGACTCACAACTTACTCGACCTTCAACGATGGGAGCTATTTCTCCTGCCAATAGACTTTTTGCATCAACTGCTTTTTGGTGAGATTTTAAAGAATAAAGATCAACATCCTCTCTCGATATTGAGTGCTTTTGAGCAAGCTTCTCAGCTGTTAAACCCATTGGTGTATTAGTAAACTTATCAGTCAAAGTATCTAGTAGCATATCCACTGTTTCTAGCGATCCATACTTTGTTCCAAATCGACTTCCGTAAACTAAATGAGGCATCATCGACATATTTTCGACTCCAGCAGTTAGTACACAAGAAGACTCACCCAATTTAATTTGCCTAACGGCATCTAAAATAATCTGAATACCTGAGCCACAAAGTCTATTTACAACATAACCAGGAGTTTTTTCTGGCATACCAAGTTTTAAAGCAAGATGCCTCCCTCCATAAATAGTATCGGTTGTCGATGGCGCTACATTCCCCATTATTACATGATCAAACTTATCAGGAGAGATTTTTAATTCTTCTAAAAGAGCCTTAGAAGCATGAACAGCTAGGTCTACAGGTGTAATTTTTTTCAAGCTACCACCAAATTTTCCAAAGGGTGTTCTCTTACCACCTACTAAAAACACGCGGTTACCGTTATTTAGACTACTAGTTGCCATTTTTGCCTCCTTGAATCAGCGATTCCATAACAAGTATTATATTAGATAATGTCTATAAAGACATTAGAAATCAAGGAAGTACTTTTTATGGATGCAATGAAACAACAAATTCACAGCAGAAGACAGGAAGCAGCTGAAAATCGTCACATGTATGAAATGAGAAAACAAAAACGTGAACATGCCGCTGAACTTGGTAAGCTAAAAGAAAACAACACAGATTCCGTTACTAAGATCAGCAAAGATTATCATAACAAAGAGCTTAGAGAGCAAAACAAGCTTGAATCACAGCTAATCAAAGTTAGACGACAAAATGAAGAAACAATAAAAAGAGAAGCTGCTAGGTATGACTCTGTTTTAAAAGAGATGAAATCAATTCATGCGGCAAAAGTTGATGAGCTTAAAATTGCTCAAGAAACAGAAATAGATAAGCTCCAAGATAATCATAAAGATCATCTAGAAACAGCACGACAAAAATATGAAATGGAACTAAACAGGCTAGAAGCCTAAAGGATGAAGTAAAATGAGCGACACGACAAATGGCGGAATTTTTATAAATGGAAAAAAACAAATCGTTGATATGCTTCAATTTATGAGTGAATCTGAGAGAAAAAAGCTCCTTTCAAATATCAAAGCTAGAAATGCATCAATGGCCAGAGAGTTATCAGAAAAAAGTTTATCTTTTAGAGATTTATTTCAATTAGAAGATCATATAGTTAGAAGAATTCTTCAACATATCAACCCTACAATAATTGGGCTTGCCTTATTTTTATCATCGACAAAAGTTCAACGTAAAACTTTGACTTTGATGCAAAGAGAAGATGCTGAGGAAGCTTTTAAAATTATGAATCAAAACCTAAGTCATAAAAAGATTGAATGTAAAAAAGCACAAGATAAGATTCTTGCAACAGCGATACAACTCAGTCGAAGAAATATGATTCAACTATAATTTATCTTTAAGAGATACTTCTTCCTCTTGAGTAAATTCAATATTTTTTAAAAGTCGATCATCAAAAATTCGATGCTCAGCGAGAAGCTCTGTTGTGTGTTCAATTTTTTCAGAAATATTATCTAAGATGCTTCTTACCCATGGTGACTGCTCATTTAGGAAACTAAAAACTTCTGATTTTGTTATTTTTATCAAAGAACAATCTTCAAGAGCAACTGCAGAGTAGAAATAGTGGTTAGAGTCCGATAAAACACAATCTTCGCCAACTAATTCTCCAGCAACTGCAGTAAATACAGGAGATAGACGTTTTTCGTTCCACCTTAGACACCTGACAGCTCCAGATTCAATGATATAGAAAAACTCTGGAAGTTCACCTTCTTTGAAGATAACTTCACCTTCTTTAAAAGTTTCAACATTTGCAGAACTATTAAGCGAGATATTCATTTTTAATTCCTCCAGCTTCTAGCGTTCCATAGCGAAGGCCATATGTCGAGATTTCAACCTCTTCTACTCCCAAAGAAGCAAAGACCTCTAAAGCGACTCTCAGTCCACCATTAATAGTCTTAGCCCGTTTACCTAAAAAAGGGAATTCATTTAAAAAGTCCTCTTCCGAATAGCTTTGAAACTTAGAACTCATCTGCACAATACTGCTTACGCTAATTTTTTGTCCGTGAATTTCTTTTTCTTTAAATTCTTTATGACCTAGATACATATTTCCAACAGAAGTCATTGTTCCGGCGACACAATAAAGTTTTCTTGTATGCATCTTTGAGAGTGACTCTGAAAAATCAGTAAGAATTTTTTCAATTTTTTGATTTTCGACACCTTCATCTGTCCAGTTTGTAAGTCTAACTGCTCCCATCGGAAGACTGAAGTCATGTTTGATTATTTCATCCTTAGTTTGATATTGAATCACCTCTGTCGAAGCACCACCAATATCCATAATAAAAATTTCTTCTTCATCAAATTCTGAATTGAATGTTATCCCTTTAGTGGAATAAAAAGCTTCTGCCTCTGAAGTAATTGTTTGGACTTTAATTTTTGTTTCAAGTTCTACTTGTTGAAAGAATTCTTTTGCATTACTCGCCACTCTAGATGCCTCAGTGGCAGTTGCAATAATTTGATTTGGGTCTAACCCAACGTCACGAGCAAGCTTAGAATATTTTTTTAAAGTTTCTAGAGATATATCCATACTTTCAGGATGAAAAGCACCATTTTTATCCAAATCTCTCCCCAAAGCTGTAACTGTAGATTCATTCAAAAGAGGCTTAAACACACCTTTAGAGAACTCTCCAACAAGTAAAAGAATACTATTTGAGCCAATATCGATAGATCCTCTAATTTCCATTAAATATTTCCTTTATTGATTTTAAATATGGTGGTTTTAAACATTTTTGTTCACAAATAATTCCCGTAATATTAATCCCGGAAGTTATATCAAAGCTTGGATTAAAAGCTTCTGAAGTAAGTGGTGAAATTTGATTATCTCTATAATTCGTAATTTCAGATTCCGGGCGAAGTTCAATTTCAATTTCATCACCAGAATTAGAATCAATATCAAAGGAGCTTTTAGGTGCAACAACATAAAAAGGAATATTATAATACTTAGCGATTATAGATAAACTTGCAGTTCCTATCTTATTTGCAGTATCACCATTAGAAACAATTCGATCAGCCCCTACAAAAATTGCATCGACTAAACCACTGCTCATTAAGTGAGATGCTGCTCCTTCAACAACAATTTTATGTGGAATTTCTAATTTTGTTAGCTCATAGGCGGTAAGCCTACTTCCTTGAAGGTAAGGTCTAGTTTCATCAACCCAAACATTCTCTATTAATTTCTGTTCACCAAGGTATTGAATTACTCCCAATGCAGTACCAATAGACCCACAGGCTAAAAAACCTGTATTACAATGAGTTAAAATATTTAGTTTCTTATTCTTATATCTATCTTTAAGTTCTTCATGAGCAAACCTTGCCATTGCCCGGTTATTACTTTCAGACTCCCTAAGTTGTAAAAAACCAAACTCAACAACTTCTTTGTAAAAAATGTTTTCATCTTCACAATCATGCAAGTTTTCACACAAGGAATAGACTTTATCCACTTCAAAAGCCAAATTAACAGCCGTGGGCCTTGCTCCTTTTAAGAATAAGCAAGCTTTTTTGAACTCTTTTGAATCATATTTATTGTTTTTGAGCCAAAGGGCCAAGGAAAAAATTGCTGAATATCCAATGCAAGGGGCTCCTCGAACAACCATATCTTTTATAGCTTTAAAGCCATCTTCTAGAGTATTACAATGTATGAAGTTTTCTTCAACTGGAAGCTTTCTTTGGTCTAGCAGGCTCAGTTGTCCGTCTTTAAATATAATAGGACTAAATTCTTTCATTTTTTACCCTACAATTGTTCTAAAGGTGCAAATTTAACCAGGAATTTTTTTCTAACGCCACCATCAAACATGATGACAATTTTTTCATCTTGCCCAACCCCATCACACTCCAAAACTTTTCCTGCACCATATAGTTTGTGCTTAACTTTCGAGCCTACTGCATACGAACTCTTAACAGCTGGTTTTGATGCATAGGTTACATTCTTCTCTACCACTGTTCTTTCTTGAGAAAAGTTGAATTCATCACCAGTATTTTTAACTCTATCGTTCCCAACATTAATCCATTTATAATACTCTTCTGGGATTTCATCTAAGAATCTACTTGGTCCATTAAACTTTATACTGCCCCAAAGCATTCTTCCTTGTGCAAAAAGAATATACAACTTCTTCATTGCTCTAGTCATAGCAACATAAAAAAGCCGTCTCTCTTCCTCTATTGCCTCTTCTCCATTCTCAGTACTTTGATAAGATGGAAAAACATTCTCCTCAGCACCAAGAACAAAAACGTATTCATATTCTAAGCCCTTTGCTCCATGAATTGTCATCATAGAGACCTCTTTTATATCTTCTTGTTCTCCAGAGGTATCAAGAGTTATCGTTTCTAAAAATGATAGTAGAGTTGCGTCCTCATTCATTTGTTCAAACTGCTTGATAGCAGATAGGAGTTCATCGAGGTTTTCTATTCTCGCCTGTGACTCATAACTCTTTTCAGCAACAAGGTTTTCATAATACCCAGATTCCATGAGAATTTTCTCATAACAGTCAGATGGCAGCTCTGCCTCTGAGTCCTTCAACTTCACTTCTTGAATCAATGATACAAAGCTTGCAAGCCCAGATTTAACCTTACTTGATAACCTTAACTCTTTATAGTCATCAGGTGCCTCAACTATCTTTTCAATCATTTGCCATAAAGACAGATCATTTTTAATAGCTTCATCTTCCATCTTACGAAGAGTTCTAGGACCAATACCTCTAACAGGTATATTAATAACTCGTGAAAGGGAGAGAGAATCTTTATCATTAACTACAACTTTTAAATAAGCTAATAGGTCTTTAATTTCTTTTCTTTCGTAAAATTTAATTCCTGCAACAACTCTGTAGGCAATCTTCTCTTTTCTAAGAGCATCTTCCATAAGTCTAGACTGTGCATTTGTTCTATAAAAGATTGCAATTTCATCAGCTGGTATGTTTTCTTTTTCCGTTAAACGAGTTATTTTTGTTGCAACAAACTCCGCTTCAACACGATCATCCTTGCATTCGATAATATCAATTGACTCTCCAACATCATTATCCGTCCACATATCCTTCCCCTTACGCTGAAGATTTTGAGATATAACATGTGTTGCGGCATCAATAATGTTTTTGGATGACCTATAGTTTTGTTCTAGTTTGATTAATTTTGCATTTTTATATACTTCTTCAAAGTCTAATATATTTCTAATATCAGCTCCACGCCAAGAGTATATAGATTGGTCTTCATCCCCAACAACACAAATATTTTTATTCTTATCTGCAAGTAACTTTACAAGTTTAAATTGGCATCGGTTGGTATCTTGATACTCATCAACTAATAAATATTTAAATCGAGTTTGATATCTTTGAAGAACTTGTGGAAAATTATCGAAGAGATTTAGTACACCTGTAATTAATCCACCAAAATCAACGGCATTATTTCTATGAAGTTCAGCCTCGTAATCTAAGAAGTAGTCATAAAAAGGATCATCTGTTTCGATCTCATCTAAAAGCTCATCTGGTTTTGCTCCAACATAGTGACCACTATTTTTCACATCATCAATATAGTACTGAACCTGTGCTGGACTCACCTCTTTAAGACTTATTCCTCTTTTACCTAGTATGTTTTTAATCACACTTTTAGATTCTGAGGTGTCATAGATCGTAAAATTTCGACTAAGACCTAAGTAGGTTGCTTCACTTCTCAAAAGTCTTGCACAAAAAGCGTGAAAGGTAGTTATTTGTAAAGCTCCAAGATCAAAACTAGATTGAGATGCAATTCGCTCTCTCATTTCTCGAGCAGCTTTGTTTGAGAATGTAACCGCTAAAAGATGAAAAGGACTTACTTGTTTTTCTTCCAATAGATATTGAATTTTTGTAACAAGTGTTCGCGTCTTACCAGAGCCTGCTCCGGCTAAAATCATTAACGGCCCATCAGTACTGAGGACCGCATTTCTTTGCGACTCATTAAGATGATCTAGTTGCATTATTCTACTGTTACCGATTTCGCTAAGTTTCTTGGTTTATCAATATCTGTACCTTTCAGTTTAGCTATATGATAACTCAATAGTTGAAGAACTATATTTGTTAAGACAGGAACAGTATCATCAAGACCTTCAAAATCAAGACCGATAAAGAAGTCAGACATTTCCTCTAACTCTTTATTCCCTTCTTCTCCAACAACAAGTAGAATCCCCTGTCTTGCTTTTACTTCTTCAGCATTTGATAAAGTTTTATCATAAAGATCAGGAGTGATAATTGCGATATTAACCATATTCTCATCTATTAGAGATATAGGTCCGTGTTTTAACTCACCTGCAGCATACCCCTCAGCATGAACATATGCTATTTCTTTGAGCTTTAACGCTCCTTCAAGAGCAATTGGAAATTGTATTCCACGCCCTGTAAAGATAAAGCCTTGGTGTTGATAAATTTCTCTGGCAATATTTTTTATTTTCTCTTCTTGAGCTAGAAGGTTTTTAATTTTATCTGATAATAGTTCAAACTCTCCAATTACTTCTTTTTCTGAAAGTTTATTTGCAAATGCTTTGGCCAATAAATTCCCAACAAGAACTTGCTGAGTAAATGCTTTTGTACTTGCAACACCAATTTCAATTCCCGCATGAATTAAAAGGTTTTCATCACAGTTTCTATAAAGTGTTGAACCTTCAGTATTTACAATAGAATAGTTTTTCAATTTATTTTCTGCGCAAAGCTCTTGGCAAGCTAAAGTATCTGCAGTCTCTCCTGATTGACTAATAAATAGACCAAGTTCATCACTGTTTAATTTTGGACTCTTATATCTAAATTCACTAGCAAAATCAGAGTGAACTCTCATCTGAGTGTATTTTTCAAGGTAGTTTTTAATAATGAGACCTGCGTGTAGCGCCGTTCCGCAGGCAGCAAGATGAACATATGGAAAACTCTCCTTTCCTATTCTTGCTAGTTGTTCTTTATTTGATTCCGAGAAGTATATTTTTGTAAGCTTTTTAATAAGCTCAGGTTGTTCATGGATTTCTTTAAGCATAAAGTGCTCAAACTTTCCTTTGCTCACAACATCTAGTTTCACTTCTTTTTCTTGAATTTTAAAGCGTTTAGAAGTCGATCCATCTAGCTCATAAAATTGAACAAGCTCATTTGCTTTTGTAAAATCTAATTCACAAAGAACTTCATCTTCGGGAAAGTATATTTTACTTGTAAATCCTACTAAGGCATATGGATCACTTGAAACAAAAACATCAGATGTTTTTTCATTTACACCACATACAAGAGGAGCTGACCTTTTGATTGAATACAGTAAATGATTCTCTTTATTTAATATTAGAAAAGCCGAGTTTCCTTCAATTTTTTTAAAGGTTTCAATTATAGATTGTTTTAAGTCTTTTGTTTTATTAAAATTAAGAGTTAAAAGGTTTAGAAAAACTTCGGAGTCTGTTTCAGATAAAAATTCCATCCCTTCAGATTTTAAGAATTCTCTTAAGGCATTTGCATTTTCAATAATTCCATTGTGAACAATAGAGAGTTTATCGTTGCTGTGTGGATGAGCATTTGTATCATTAACTTTTCCGTGAGTGGCCCAACGAGTATGGCCAATTGCTGTAGTAGAAGCGGGCTTAATATCTTCAAGTAAGTCTTTTAAGTTTTGAAGTTTCCCCTCTTTTTTATGATTAAGAATTTTATCATCTTTTCGATAACTAATTCCAGCAGAGTCATAGCCTCTATACTCTAATCTTGCTAAGCCTTCCATAACGGGATGAATTGCATCCGAAGTTCCGCTGCACCCTACGATTCCACACATATACTGTCCTTATTTAGATATTAAAAAACAATATATTTTAGCATTATTTTACTACTTTTTCTTAATAAATTTTTTGGCCATTCCCTCTTTAGTCACTTGTCTTTGCCTAGCAATAGCAAATGCCTCAGATGGAACATTTTGATTAATTGTTGACCCACTGCCAACATAGGCGCTTTCACCAATTTCAATAGGAGCAATCATTTGACAGTCAGAGCCAATAAAAGCTCCATCACCTATTATAGTCTTGTGTTTGTTCGCCCCATCGTAATTACAAGTTATGAAACCGCAGCCGATATTAACATTAGAGCCAATTTCAGCATCTCCAACATAGCTCAAATGGCTAATACTTGAATTTTTTGCTATCACTGACTTTTTCACTTCGACAAAGTTTCCAAGCTTAGAGCCCTCTCCTATATCACTTCCAGGTCTTAGCTGGGACATCGGCCCAACCTTTGCGGAAGCTCTCACAATTGAATCTGTTATATATGTGTATGCTTTTAAATGAACGCCATCTTCTATTGTTGAATTTTTGATAAAGCAGCCAGGTTCGATTGTTACATTTTTTCCAATTATAGACTGTGAATCAATATAAACATTTGGATATAGAAGACTTCCGACACCAATTTTAGTTGTACTTATAAAAGTGTGACTTGGATCTATAACCCTCACACCTTTCTGTAGAAGCTCCATCATATTTCGCTTACGCAATCTTATCCCCGCTACTGCAAGTTGATATAAATCATTAACTCCTAGGAATAGATCTTGATCCTCAAAGGTTAAAGCTTTTACATTTTTATTAATTTTACAGGTATCTGTTAGGTAAAATTCACCTGAATTGTTATTAGTATCTAAATCAAAAATATGTTCTTTCAGGTAACTTGTCTTAAATATATAGAGGCCTGAATTTACTTCACAAATACTTTGCTCTTCAATTGAAGCATCTTTTTGCTCTACAATTTTGAACCCCTTCTCCCCTCTTACTATACGTCCATACCCTTGAGGCTTTTTGAGAACAAAACTCGCGCAAACAGCATCAAAACCATTCTTTATTTCCCGAGTCAGAGACTCAAGAACTTCTTTTGTAATTAATGGAGTATCCGCACAGGCAATTATAGTGTACTCATAGGTATTTGCTGAATTATTTTGTTCAAAATATGTTCGAACGGCATGACCAGTTCCCAGTTGTTCTTTTTGATTAACAAATTTTGCCCCAAGAGAGCTCCAGTTTTTTTGAAAATGATCTTCAACCAGTTCTTTTTGGTGTCCAGTTACTAGATAAATATCCCCAAGATCCTTTGCCGCATCAATCACAAAGTCTACGAGAGTCCTGTCCTCAAGGGGTGCTAGGGGCTTTGGAACCTCCATTTTTAAACGCGTTCCTTTACCGGCAGCAAGGATTACTATACTAGTTTTGTCTGACATATTTTCCTTCTTTCTTCTAAATTTATCTAAAAAAGCTTAAAGATTCCATCAAAATATCCCGAAAAATAAAATAGCAAATGGATTTGTATAAGCGTTCAAAAAATATAAGTGGAGGAACTAGTTATGGTTACAAATTACGAGGGTGATAGCATTGATTTCAAAGAGACACTCCCTCTGCTACCAATAAGAGATTTGGTAGTCTATCCTTTTATGATCTTGCCTCTATTCGTAGGAAGAGAGTCTTCAATACAAGCTGTAGAAGAAGCTCTAAATAATACAGATCGATTAATTCTTTTATCAAGCCAAAAAGATATTTCTGCAGAAACACCTAGTCCCTCAGAAATCTATGAACTGGGAACAGTTGCAATGATTATGAGAATGAGAAAACTTCCAGACGGTAGAATTAAAATTCTTATTCAAGGTTTATCAAAAGCAAAAATTACAAGCTTTGATTCTAGTGAGCCATTTTTCAAGGTAAAAGTTGAAAAGGTTGAGAATCAAGAAGTAACAGAACCACAAACTGTTATTGAAGCATTGATGAGAAATGTAAAAGAAAACTTAGAGAAAGTTATTTCTGTTGGAAAGGTTCTTTCCCCAGATATTCTTATGGTACTTGAAGATATTCAAGATCCAGGCAGACTTGGAGATCTTGTTGCATCAAATTTAAACTTAAAAGTTGAAGAGGCTCAATTAATTTTAGAAACTCTTAGTGCAACTGAAAAGCTTACAAAAATAAATGATATTTTAAATAGAGAACTTGAAATTCTTGCTGTTCAAAAACAGATTAAATCCAATACGACTGGTGAAATTTCTAAAACTCAAAAAGAATATTTCTTAAGAGAGCAAATTAAAGCAATAAAGTCAGAGCTTGGAGATAATAACGAAGAGCCTCAAGACGAATTTGCGGAAATGAAAGCAAAACTCATCGCAAAAGAGATGCCTGAGGAAGCTCAAAAAGAATCATTGAAGCAACTTTCAAGACTTGAAAGAATGCATCCTGATTCATCAGAATCAAGTATTTTAAGATCTTATCTTGAATGGATGACAGATATTCCTTGGTCAGAGAAGTCAGATGAGAAAACCGACCTTGCTTTTGCCAAAACAGTGCTGGATAAAGATCATTTTGACCTTGATAAAATAAAAGAAAGAATTCTTGAACATCTTGCAGTTAGATCTTTAAAAGGTGGAAAAGTTAAAGGTCCTATCCTTTGTTTTTCTGGACCTCCAGGTGTTGGTAAAACTTCTCTTGGGAAATCAATTGCAAAAGCAACAGGAAGAGAGTTTGTAAGAATTTCGCTTGGTGGTGTTAAAGATGAATCAGAAATTCGTGGACATAGAAGAACTTACGTTGGAGCTATGCCAGGAAGATTTATTACAGCAATGAAACAAGCAAAAACAACAAACCCAATTATTATGCTTGATGAGCTTGATAAACTTGGAGCTGACTATAAAGGTGATCCTTCTGGAGCCTTACTTGAAGTTTTAGATCCTGAACAAAATTCAGAGTTTAGAGATCACTACCTAAATGTTGCATATGATCTTTCGGATGTAATGTTTATTGCAACAGCAAACGTTTTAGAAAATATTCCAGGCCCTCTTAGAGATAGAATGGAAGTTATTAGCTTAAGCGGTTATAGCCAAGAAGAAAAATTAGCAATTAGTAAAAGATACTTAATTCCAAAACAAATGGATGAAAATGGTATAACAGAAGATCATGTTGAGTTCCACGAAGAAGGTGTAAAAACAGTAATTGATGGTTTTACACGAGAAGCTGGACTTAGAAATCTTGAAAGACAAATTGGGTCATTATGTAGAAAGGTTGCAAAGAAAATTGCAACTGGTGAAAAAGGAAAGACTCACCTTCTATCGACAGAAGTTGAAAACTTACTTGGACCAGCTATGTATTCAAAAGAAGACGTAAAAGAGTTTGATGAAATAGGTGTAACAACTGGACTTGCATGGACTGCTGCAGGAGGAGAAATTCTCTTTATTGAAGCGACAAAAATGAAAGGACGTGGAATTACTCTTACAGGTCAACTTGGTGATGTAATGAAAGAGTCTGCTCAAGCAGCAATGGGATTCATACGAAGTCACGCTGAAGAGCTTGGAATTGATGAAGAGATTTTCGAAAATAAAGAAATTCATATTCACCTTCCTGCTGGAGCGATACCAAAAGATGGACCAAGTGCCGGAATTACATTAGCAACTGCAATTGTATCTCTTTTAACAAATTCATTTGTTAGTAAAGACATTGCAATGACTGGAGAAATCACATTAACAGGAAAAGTTCTTCCAGTTGGAGGAATCAAAGAAAAAGCTCTCGCGGCTATGAGATGTGGAATAAATACAATCATAATCCCTTGGAAGAATCAAAAAGATTTAGCTGATATCCCTGATGAGTTTAGAAAGAAAATAAACTTTGTACCTGTTAAGAACTTTAATGAAGTCTTATCAGTAGCATTACTTGACTGGGAGCCTCAGAAAAAGAAAGAACAACCAAAAGTTCAAAAGCCAAGCGCCGGTCTTGCAGCATAAGAAGAAATTTGTAATTAAAAATATTTAGTTTAGAAGGTCCGATAAATTCGGGCCTTTTTTATTTTCCGCCTTGTGTAAATTACGTTATAATTTATCTAAGGAGAATTTTAAGCATGGATGCCACAAAATCATATAAACTCTTAGTTGTTGATGACTCTGACTTTTCTAGAAATAGTATTTCAAAAATGCTAGATGACGAGCGCTATAATATTATTGGAGAAGCTTCGAGTGCAAACGAGGCTATTTCAATTCTTAATGACAGAACTCCACATATTGCAATCGTAGATATTGTTATGCCAGGCTCGAGTGGCTTTGAACTGGCAAAGAAGATTAACGATAACTTTAAAGATGTATATATAATCATGATTTCATCTTTGGCCCAGGAAAATGTTGTAATGAATGCGATTAGCTCTGGGGCTTCAGACTTTCTTCAAAAACCTTTTACCCAAGAAACATTGATCAACTCAATAGAAAAAATCATTAGTACGATCGAGGAGATGTAGTTTGAATTTAGATGTTTCAAATATTGGTAAAAGTCAGCTCAATCAATCTATTCATTACTCATACCCTACAGAGATTGATATTTACGGACAAGCTGTGCTTAAAAGAAATACAAATCTTGATAGTCTAAAAACAAGTCAATTTAATCCAGCCTTGGGTGTTAATATTATCTTTTCACTTAACGGAGAACTCTCGGGGAATGTCATTTGTCAGATGGATATTGATCAAGACAATTTTTCTTTTGAGAAACAGGCATTAACCACTGAGTCTATGAACATCCTTATTGGACAAATGCTTACAAATTTTGAAAAGGAAACTGGTTTATTAATAACTATTGGCAATCCAAGCTTAGTTAAACAAGACCATTCATTCTTTGCAAGTTTAGAAAACCATCCACATAATATAAATTTAAAAACTGATTACTCTCTTTTTACACTAGAGAGTAAGATTGATTGTAGTCTTTTCTTATTTGCACAGAAAGTGACACCTAGGGAGATATAAATGATTAAGTTAATTTTTAAATGCTCAATTGCTTTTATCGTAAGTTTTATTGTTCTATCAATGCCTATATCAGACAAGCCAGTATTTTATCATTTATCTGAACTAACAGGTCCTTTAGGTGGCGATATACAAAAATCTTTCTCGAAAAGCTTAAAGCGAAGTGTTTCCAAAACGAAAAAAATGAGTTCTAAACTTTTTTCAAATTCAAATCCACCAAAAGTAAAAGATAGAGTAAAAAGTAGGCAAAGTTCAATTTTGAACAAAAGAAGAAATAGAATAAAGTCTGCGGCTAGAACCTCTGAAGAACTTCATCACCAAGACAAAAAGAAATTAGATAATTTAATTGCAAAGTAGCTTACCCTAGAGAGCCAAGCCCTCTAGGAATTATTCTTTCTATTTTCTGATTACAGCTTCTGTTTTAGCTTCAGTTTTTACATCAGAAGCTTTAATTACTTTGCTTTCTCTTTTGTTAGATTCGGCAAATGCTTCACATTTTTTTTGATCTACTTGACCAGCAAAAGTTAAAGATGCAAATGATAATGTTGCGATTAATAATAATGTTTTCATAGTCTCTCTCCTTGTTTTCTCTTACATATTTATATGCGAAAGACGTGCCAAAAAAGGAAAAGCATAACTGGCTTAAATCACGAAGGATTAATTAGAAAAGTTGATTATAGTTTATACAGTGTAAAAATATTTGACGTTTATTTAGGTTTATTAGCAGGCACACGCTTATAGAAGATATTTTTATGTTTCGCATACCTTGGTAATTGGCCCTCTGGTCCAACACAGCTCTTAGATATACTTTCACTAGATAAATACAGAGGAAGCTCTTCAAATGGCTCTATGAGCCTATATTCACCTAAAAACATGGCTGCCCCATAAAAACTATAGATTACCTTTGAATTTTTTATAGAAAGCTTGATTTTCACCTCACCAGCACGTTCAAGCTCATCAGCTAAAGGTCCTGTATTATCACCTAAAAGCTTAATTCTTGTTTCTGAGTTCGTTCCTGAATTAATAGAGAGATATATAGACTTCGTTTTAATATCTTCAAAATCATTTAAGTACATCAATTTTCCAACTAGAGCGCATTTACCAACAGGTATTTTTATTAATGCATTTGCGTTTAAACTGATAAAAAACATAAATATACAAAGTTTTTTTATATTAGATTTCATAAGACAAACATTTCCTTGCGTTTAATATCTTCTCAACATCTTCTTCTTTACCGGCGAGAATTAATTCAAGCTCTTTTGTTACTTGTTTCAAATTTCGTTCTTTATTTATAATTTTTGATGCGACCTCTCCAGATGCATTCCTTAGCCTATCAATATCATTATTCATTTTATAGATTTCAATTTTCTTTTCATCATCTGTTAGAGAGTCCCATTTTTTCTTCTTTAGAAGAATTTTCTCTTTTATCGCTGAAGCTTCTTTAATAAGTAAGTCACGCTTCATTGATCTTTGTGAGTTTTTCACTTTATCTATTTCAAACTGTAAGGACTTGCTTATTAACTTATCCTTACCGCTTCTTTTCAATGCTTCTAAGAGGTTATTTATATGAATATTAGGATCTAGCATTTCATTAATTTTTTCAATCATATCAATTTTACTAAATATTTGTTTATGGCTTTGATTTTCTCTACAATAGATTTGTTTTTTACTATTTGCCTCTAAAAGTAGATCTTTTACTTTTCCAGGCTCCACAACAGCATTATCCAAGATATAATGAAGAGAGTTATAAGGATGATTGTTTGAGTTTTTCAATTCCCTTGCGTAAAGATATGCATCGTAAAAAGAGTGTTTTTTATCTCCATCAATATCAATTTTATTTTTTAAAGCGTATGCAAAGTTTTGCCCCCATCTATCAAGGCCTAAATCCTCAGAATAGGAAGGACTGGAAGATATTTGATTAGCTACGACACATATATTCTTTCTAGTTAATTTTGCGAGAGAACCACCATAACAAATATTTGTATTCAAATTAACTGTCACATGCTCTGGAATGGAGTCATCTAACATTTCACCTAATTCATCAGCTGAAATAGTAGTTCCCCACAAGTTTATACTCCCACTATTAGTATCGCTTCCATGATCTGTTATAAAGAGTTGAAGAGACCCACCTTTTGGTATTCTTTTTCCTAATTTTTTTAAATACTCTTTAATATTTTCTTTACTCGCTTTCCCTTGGATACGAAATCCTTCATTTGAAAATAGATTGGCTTCTGATAGAAAAAGCTTTTTCTCATCTTCATTTGAAAAATTATGATTCGTACTTTTAAGGTCACCATCCGCGTAAAGAGTTATAATATTACTAAGAGGTATACCTCTTTCTCGATATGCTTTGACATTATGTTTAATATTATTGAAATAACGAAGATGATTTGAGTACTTATCATGTCCTCCATTTATCACTAAGGCATAATTTTTATTACTTTTTTGAGCTAGACAAATATTAGAAAGAAGAAAGAAAATAAGTATATACTTCATAGCTACTTATCGGAGATTCGTTAAATTTGTTTACAAACAAGAGCTTAATATTCCAATTTCATAAAAAAAAAGCCAGGGTTATTTAACCCCAGCTTTAGAATATTTCTCTTTAAATTTAACAGTTCTTATTGTTCTAAGACAGCTCTTTTCTTGTTTCCACTTCCATCAGTGGAAACACAGTACTTGGTACCGTCGATTGTTTCTACAACAGATGGTGACTTACAAACATTCACTTTTGCCGCACTATTCCTGCTATCATCTACTTTTCCAGGACACGTCTCATCATCAACTTGCTGCGCCAAAGCTTGTCCACCAAAAACCACCATTGAAATTAGAATTAGAGTTTTAATTGTTTTCATGTTTTTCTCCTATCAGCACCTATGTACTTACATATTTAAATTTACACCAGCTGGCTTAACTATTGATAACAAGTTTTGAAATGCTTGCGTTACCTGTAGTGCCATTTTATGCCCTGACTTTGACTCAACTCTTTTGATTTCACCAAAATTATCATAAGCAACATTAATTTTTCCAACTTTACTCATAGAAATCTCAACAGGCTTTCCAAGAGCGTTATACTTAAAAGTAAGAGTTCTTGTTTTCTTAGTTTTAAGGTTCTTATCAACCATTTTGTTAATCTTTCCCTTTCTGTCATAGATAAGTTTAACAGCTTGCTTTTTACTATTTTGAGCTGTTGTTAAGTTTCCTTTTCTATCGTACTTGAACTTAGTCCAACCAGAGTTATTTTTCACTTGAGAAATCTTATTAAGTTTTTTGTCATACTTAATTTGAACAAAGTCACCCTTTGTAGATTGTTTTTTTGTTAACAAACCTTTTTCATTATATTCAAAGTTTGTAACATGTTTTCCTCTTGCTATTTTTAGAGGTAAACCACAACACTCAGAGTAAATTGTTTCTGTTTTAATTCCATTAATTTTGGTATAAATTCTATACGTATAGCTTGAACCATCAGGTCTTGTTTTTATTTCGTATTCAAACTTATTTGTAACTGGCTTTCCACTAAACCCTTTTTTAGTTACTTGAGTCCAGTAATGAAGATCTGGATTCTTAGGGTTTGAACCATATTGGTATTTTACAGTATCATTGTTTCTATCTTTAATTTGTGAGATAAAGAATGTTTTTGGCTCATATCTCATAACCATAGCATCTTCAGCTTCACCTTTTTTTCTTTCAGGATTATATATAACTTTTGTTAAGTTATGACTTTTGTCATAAGAGAAACCATACTTATTCCCCTGAACATCTTTAGAGAATACTAAATCATCCCCATTATATTTAAAGATTGATTTTTTATCACCACCAGAACGTAGCTCTGAAACTTTGTTATTTGAGTTCCACTTAAAGAAGATTTGCTTTGCTTGTGAATCTCTTAAAGAGTGAAGTTTTTTGTTTTTGTATTTAAATTCAACATAATAACCATTTTTTTCTTTTATCTTTAACAGGTTACCTGATTTATCAAAAAATTCTTTCTTTCCACTATTAGAAACTCTTTTATAACCTTCAGCTGTTACTTCTATAGATTGAATGCCTCTTTGATTAGAAAAAAGTTTTGTCCCTTTCGCAATCGAAGATTTCACTCCAAAGTTTTTTGCATAAGCATGTCTTAACTCAGCATTTGATTTAAGTCTTTCAACAAGAGTTTTTAAAGAAGCTTCTGGCATATTTGTTTTAGACTTCTTTCTCATAGCCTCAACAATTTTCTTTGCTGCCTCTTCAGGATCAACTTGAGCTTTTGGACAAAATCTTGTTTTACCACCGGCTCCATATTCATTTACAACAACACATCCATCCGGCGAAGGAGTTAGTGAAGTTTCGTATACATTACCCCATCCAAAACCAAACCATCCAACAGATGTTGACTTAGAGTTGTAAGTCCTTGTCATTTCTAGCTTTTTACCGCCACCAGGTACAATAATATCTGTGTACGAAATATAAAAGTTACCATTTTTTAGGTTAACTCCAGAGTACGCAGACACTGCCCCTAAACTCAATAGACATAAGATTAATTTTGATACTTTCATTCCCTTATCCTTTGGTATTTCCAAAATACTTTAATTATCCTTGTATTTATCGGCGATAATTCATCTAAACTTTAATAGTATTTTAACATATTTCTAAATATTTAAACTTGAATTTTAACAACTTTAAAGATTACCCACAGTCCCAATAAGTCCATTCCAAGTGCCGCAGTAGCCATTACAAGTCCCAAAGGTGTTGTAAATAAAGGCTCCATCGATGCTGGGTCTGAGGCTGTAAAGATCGCCCCCAAGGCAAATGGCATAGCAAAAATAGTGTATCCTTGAAACTTTCCTTGAGCCGTAAAGGTGTCAATTTTCTGTTGCAGTCTAACTCTCTCTCGAATAACTCCAGCAATTGTATCGAATACTTCCGAGAGATTACCACCGGTCTCTTTCAAGATACCAATCGCAGAAACAAACATATCATTATCCTGAGTAGGTACTCTTTTTACTAAGTTATCGAAAGCTTCCTCTAGAGGAACACCTATTTTAGTCTGTTGAAGGACACTATTAAACTCTTGAGCTATTGGATTAGGTAGCTCATCAACAACCATACCTAAAGACTGTGGTAAGGATAGTCCAGCTCTAAGTCCATTTGATAGAAGTTGTAATCCATCAACCATTTGGCCTTTATAAGCATTAATTCTTCTCTCCACAAGACTATTCATAAACGGTCTCGGAAATCTCCATCCTACAATTGAAACAATGAATCCAAGAATTACTCCAAGAAGTAAGTTTCCAAATAATGCACAAATTCCAATAATCAAAGAGCTCATCCCAAATGATAAAAAAAGTAGAACGTAAGTTATTCGAACAGGCTCTATTTCAATATGTAAAAGTTCACATTTTTGTAAAATAAAATCTCTTGTTCCATAAGTTTGATCTTCAATCCAATTAAATAGCTTTATTGAATTCTTATAAGAATAAGCAAAAATAATTAAAAAAACGAGAAGGATAACACCTTTTTTCCCCATTACATCAGTCATGAAGTTAACACTACCTGTTTCTTCTTGTGCAAATAGGTTCGCACTCATAAGCAGTAAAGTTGGTATAAGTATTTTTAAAAGATTATTCATTATTAAATAATCCTCTAGGTACCTTGTACCCTTTCTTCTCGAGAGTCTCGATAAATTTAGGTATAAACCCTGTCGCCATATACTTACCAACAATTTTTCCTTGTTTATTCATACCCTCTTGCTTAAAGGCAAAAATATCTTGAAGAGTTATAACCTCTCCTTGCATACCACCAATCTCTGTTATATTTAAAATTCTTCTTGAACCATCTTCCAGTCTTGTCTGTTGAATAACCATATGAACTGCTGAGGCGATCATTTCTCTAATTGCTTTTGGAGAGATTGGCACTCCAGAGTATTGAACTAAAGTTTCCAGCCTAGACATACAGTCTCTAGGTGTATTTGAATGGACAGTTGTCATTGAGCCATCATGCCCAGTATTCATCGCTTGAAGCATATCTAGAGTTTCACCACCACGACACTCTCCAACAACAATTCTATCTGGCCTCATTCTTAGTGTTTGCTTTACAAGACATCTAATGTCCACGGCACCATCCCCTTCAAGTGAAGGCGGCTTAGTCTCAAGACGTACAACGTGGTCTTGTGGGAAATCTAGCTCGGCTGAATCCTCACAAGTAATTATTCTTTCATTTGATGGAATAAAACCACCAAGCATATTAATTAATGTCGTCTTACCAGAACCTGTACCTCCGGAAACAACAATATTTCGATGTGCCTCAACAGAAATTCTTAAAAAATCTGCCATATTCATTGTCATTGAACCAAAGTTCACAAGGTCTTTATATGTAAGTCTATTTTCTGGGAACTTTCGTATTGTTATAGTTCCACCATCAAGTGCACAGGGTGGAATAATTGCATGAACTCTTGAACCATCAACGAGTCTAGCATCAACATATGGAGTCTTTTCATCAATACGACGACCAATTGGTGCAACTATTCTTTCAATTACATTTAGAACTTGGCGATTATTTGTAAAGACAACATCTGAAACCTTCACCTTCCCACCTTGTTCATAAAATATCTTGTCTGGACCAACAACCATAATCTCAGATATAGATTTATCAGATAACATATCCTCAAGAGGTCCAAGTCCGAGGGCTTCATCTAAAACTTCTTTAACAATTTGATTCATATCTTCACGGGTATTTAAAATACCTTTCGTGTCTTCTTTTCCAAGAAGTTCAACAACAAGTTTTTTTGTTTTTTCTCTTAGAATTATTTGAGCTTTTGGATCGTTATCATCCTGCTTTTTCATGTCCATCTCTTCAACAAGAGATTTATGAATTCTTGACTTCAGGTCTAGCCAAGGATTTTTCCCACCAGGAACTGGGGCTGATGATGTTTTTTTCTTAGCTTGTGCTCCATCTGGTTTTTGCAGCTTTTCTAATGAGGCAAGAACATTTCGTTGCTTTAGTTTCCTCACGATATCTGTAATACCTTGGGAGAAAGGTGAATTTTTAGCTATTGAATATAGAGGAGTTGAAGATGAAAGTGCTCGAAGACAAGATTGATCATCTTTTGCAACTACACCAAATACAGGCTTACCAATTTGTCTCCCAATTGTATCCGCTGTAACGGGATGACCTTTTTGAAACTGATTAACTATTATGTGCATCATCTCTTTTGGAAACAGCATTGTTGTCAACTCTGAGAAAACTCTTTTGGTTTGATTTGCTGCAAGTAAGTCAGGTGTTACGACTAAGAAAATTAAAGTTGAAAATTCTAATGCCTTTAAGGCAAGATCATTTAACTCACTACCACAATCAATTATTGTCGTTTGATATAAGTTTGGTAAGGCTTTTAGTGTTTTACCAAGGCCTTCAGCATTTATTTGCTCTGCTACATTTGGATCATTTGGCATTCCAATATAATGAACACCCATTTTATGTTGACCAATAAACATATTAATAGATCGAGGGTCCATTGCTCCATTGAACTCAGATAGTTCTTTAATATTCTTTTTACACTTGATCCCTGTAATTATGTTTTGATCACCGGAAGCTTGTTTATCAAAGTCTAGAAGAAGGGTTTTTGAGCGATTTTCTGCAGCAAAAGCAAAAGCTAAGTTCGCTGCAACTTGAGATTTACCAACCCCGCCTTTTCCACCAATAATACTTATTATATGTCCGGCCATTATCGTTCTCTTTTCCTAAACTTTTTTCTTATTTCCGTCGTTCCAGCTGAAGCCGACTCAATAATTTCAGGAGTTACAAAAATTACAAACTGTGTTTTATCTGTCGTATAGTTCTTACTTCTACCTAGATCAAAAAGAATAGATGTTGACTCATCTTCAGGAGTACTTCCTGGAATATGTTTGTCATATCCTGTTCTTGATGACCCTTGTACTACTCCACCTATAGCTGCTGATTCTTTTGATTTAATAGATATATTTGTTGTGATTTTATTACTCGTACTTGTAGGCTGTCCGCCCTTTGCATCTTCACCCGGTGTTGCAATATTAATTGTTAAATTGTCTAAGTTTACAAACTCTTTATCTCCTATTGAAGGAACGACTGATAAACTAAACTGGTAAGTTGCATTTCCTGAACTTTGAAGATCTCCAGAACCAATTGTATATGGAACAGACCTTGATTTATCAATTGTTGCAGTCTTTTTTTCTTTTGTTATAACCATTCCCGACTGGATGATTCTTGCATATCCCGCTTGTTTAGCAGAGTTAAGTTTTGGAAATAGCTGAGAGATCGTTCCACTTAAAGTATCATTCTCACCTGTTGTTACATTACCTGCATCGGTCTTACCAAAAGAGATTGATCCCCCAGAAGTCAGTGCTGGACTCCAACTGAAAGCAAATAGTTTTTGATAACTTTTTAAAAGTTCAACAAATTGAGCACTTATTTTAACTAGCTTTGCAGGAGGTTCAGGATTCTTTTTTTCATTTACAGAAATAAAATTTACAATTGAATATCTCTCTTTTGCCTGGAAATCTCGCCCTCCGGTTTGCTGGGCAAGTGAATTAAGTTTATCCGGTAAATACTGGCTTGCAATTTGTTGAGCAATATCTTTTTTAGGCGTCGAATTTACAACTCCTTCAATCCAAAAATCGCCATTTACAATTCTAACCGTTACATCTTTCATATTATTTTTATTAATTTCTTCTTGCATTTTTCTAGCAATAACTCTTTGAGTTTGAGGTGATAGTTCAATCAGCCTCATTACACCTTGATATTGGCCAAGAACCGTATTGATACGTCCAATGTCCCCAGGAACAATAATCATTCCTTCAACAACAACTTTTCCACCTTTAATTGAAACTTCTATTCCTTCGATGTCGCCAATTAAATCTCGAAGTTCACGAACTGTATTTGAGTTTCCATCACTAGATACATTTACAATATATTTATCTCGAATATCTCCCGCAGCATCTCTGATTGTCACAGAAGTCTTACCTGGATTTTTACCTCTAATCGTTATTTCTCGTCTTGAAGGAGCAAGAATAAGAGAGATTATTTTTTCATTACCTATTTGTATTTTTGTATTGAATTTATAGCTAAGTTTAATAATTTCATCGATACCAATTGCGACATTAAGATTCTTCTCCGTTACATCTTGAGATGAAGCGAGTGAAGAAAAAAGAAATATAGAAATTAGTATTTTTAACATTTGTATTCCTACCTAGATTTTTTTCTTTGAGCTGCTTGCTCTGCAAAGTAAGCTTTTGCATCTTGGGCATCTTCACCTAAGACATCGTATAACCTCGTTCCACTTATTCTTTCAATTGTCTTGTCATCATTATTTCGAAGAGAGAGATAAATACCACTACCTGCAGTAATTAAAAAAATCATCTTTTGAACTTCATAGGGAGCAAGCTCTAATGTTACGGCATTAAAGTTTGTATAATTATTTAAGTTCATTTTTCTAACTTCTTTATCAACTTTCATTCCAACAAGAGGGATTTCTTTAGTTACATTTAATCCTGTAGCAAGAACGTAGACATCTTGAAGAACGGTCTTAACTTTCATTCTTTCTTTTTTTCCACCAGCAAAATCAACAAGTGTTAAAACATCAACCCTATCCCCAGGTTTAATTAACTTACTAACAGCTTGTGATTCATTTACTTGTACTGAAAGTGCTCTTTTACCAATACTTACTTGTCTAGAAAGCCCTGACCTTGCACCTGGATAAGTTACACGCGGCTTTGTGATTTGTTCGCCTTTTTTAATAGGGACTGCAGCAATTGTATTATAAAGATTTTCTTGTTTATCAAAGGCACCGTTCATTCTATATTTTTTAGGAACAGTAATCATCTGCACTTTTCTATCATCTATCAATTCAAGTTCATTGATATCTTTCTTAGCAATAACGACAGGAACCATGTTTCCATACTCTTCCTTAAAAGCTGCTTCTCTTCCTTCAATATAGGAATTAACCATAAAGACAGCAATTAAAGCTATGACCAAGCTTAGTGTAAACGCGCGACTATTCATAAAGAGTCCTTTTCTCCAGTTTCACCTTTTATTATATACTTAGGAAGCTTTTTAGAGTACGAGGAAGAAATGACCTACTGCTGAATATAGCAACTATCAAGGCCCACAGCATGGCCTGCTGCTTGGCCACCAGATGGAACTCTTACATTACCACCACCAACTTTCTTATAGGTCGCACCACAAACGCCGTAGACAGTTCCCACTCGAATATATTGAGTCGTTTTGCCTGAATATGCCGAATCGCAATTGTCTTCATCTCCAGTACCTAGTGGAAGATTAAATTTATAACAAGCCATAACGGGACTTTCATTAATTATCTTAGTATTCCACCCCATTATTTGCATACCAAAAGAGCTCCAGTTCTCAGACGGATCTGCCCCTCTAGTTGGTTTTGGGATCATTGAATTATTTTGCATATTGTAATAGAAATAGGCTCTTGTTACTTTTTGTTGATTTATAGATCCATTAATAGCATTAGACACATTTATTATTACAGAATAAAGCATCAGCATAAATGGTAAGAATAAAACAAACTCTATAAGAGATTGGCCTTTTTCATTTTGAATTTTTTTAAAAAATAATCTATTCATTAACAACCATTATCAAAAAGTGTGACATCCATGTCAGATGAACAAGTTCCATTGGCTCCAACTGAAACACAAACGGCTTTCATACATGTTGCCCTAACAGGCTCTTTTCCAAGTAACCCTTCAGAGTAAAACGTCGCCTTCTCTCCATCGAGCAATAGTTTAAAGGGAGAGAGAAGCTTTGCATATTGCGCTGTTAAGCCTGCTGTCAATGCCGTTCCGTCCGAGGGAGAATGTATTTTTAATTCAAGTCCTGTTACATCAAACTGCTCTAATTGATATCGATTAAAAGCTCTCTTAGCTTCATTTCCTGCTTCACTTATAGATGAACCTGCATCCACTCCAAAAGTGTCATACGACAAATAGGTTCTTCCACCCATATAGGTTGCGTAGTGGACCATGAACCCGATTGTCATATTTAAAGCTTGAGATACGAATAACATCGTTATGCCTATTGCAAAGGTTAGGCTTAGCAAAAATTCTATTGTCGATTGTCCCTTCTCACTGTTTTGGATATGCATTCTTTGCTCCAAAAAATCTTGTATTACTACCTGAGAAATACGATGAATGTGCCTGTGGACTTCCGTAGTTTGGTTGAGAAAAACTTTTTCTCCCTTTGTGGGCATTGGTATATGAAAACTCGATCTCTTTTTTATAAACTTTTGAGAAATTTCCATCTTTGCCTAGGATTCTTTGAAATGGTTCACTATTAAATACAGTAACGGCTAAGATCGCAATCATTGAGAAAAGCATAATATACTCAACCGTCGATTGACCTTTTTGCGTTAAAATATTTCTGTATATAGTTCTAGCCCTAAAATAATCCATGCTAAAAGTATAACAGGAGCATAGGCAAACTTAGATCCAAAGTAATTTTTTGCCCCTTGAAAGTGAAAAGCCTTCAAAGCTTGAATTACTTCAGAGAAGTTTTTCACAATACTTTTAATGAATAAAATTGATGCAACAATGATAGTTGAAAGAAAAAGGAGCTCTACAAACTTCATTTGTAACCCAACAGGAATCAATAAAACAATAGTCGAGAGATACTTTGCATCTCCTCCTCCCATAATTTTGAGCAAATATAAAATGAAACCTACAACAAAGAAGCTAGTGCTTATTATAAATGTTTGAGATGCCAAATAGAATTCTTGAGGAAAAAGGAAGAGTAAAACTATATATATTCCAATATGAAAAATACTCCAAAAATTTGGGATTTTTCTATACTTAAAGTCTCCAATGGAAACAAAGATAATTTCGATTAATACAAAGAGATAAAGAGCTAAACTCACTGGCCGTTATTTCCATTTTGATAACCACTAAAAAAGCAGTTTTGACTACAAACGCCAGTACTTAAATTTACTGTAAGCTCGTGCCCCAAGTTACCAACGGAGCCTCTCATAAAATCAGAAAATGCTCCTACAATTTTAATTGAAATTCCAACTATAAAAATTAAAACAAAAAGATATTCAATCGTCGCTTGACCTGACGATTTCAAAAGTGATCTAGATCGCATATATTCATGTTACACGATACTAGTTAAATGAAATGTTAAAGGAAATTACTTCCCTTTCTTATTCAAAAGAATCTAGAGACTTATTTGCCTTACCAAATACATTATCTACCATTTTCTCTAACTCTCCACGGAGTTTGCCACCAAATTTGATAACAATAAGAGCCACGATAGCAACCAAAAGGATGTACTCAGTAGACGTTTGTCCCTCTTCATCTTTAAGAAATTCAATAAATCTGTTTTTCATTTTTAATTCTCCCCTTACTGGACACAATACTTATCGGTCCGTGGGTGTAAAACCTTAAGCCTTTTTTATCGTAATAATGTATTTTATCATTTAGTTCAGTTTTTAACAACGCAAAACGTCATTTTATATATTTATCAAGCACTTAGAAACATCAAGACTGTCAATTTTACTGGTCGTTAAGCGATTCTTTATCTGATATAATGGATATGGGCCTTAGATAATGCAATACAAGTTTCGCCCTACATTTTTATTCGCGGGAGCTGTCACTGATTATTGTGAGCACGCCCAACAAATCTCGAACGAGACTTGATAAATGGGAAGCCTAAGGTAATTACTAATTGCACCCACCTTTTTATTTAGGGCGCGAAACCACAAGTATTATCTAAGCCCATTTCTTGACATGTCATGCAAATACCTTGATCATTTTTATATGACTATTCAACAAACTCAAAATGACATTTCTACAAACTGGATCGAAACATTGGCTCTAGAAGAGCTAAATATGGAAGAGACTGGTGTTATTAACTTTAATGAACATCTAAATCCAGTGAAGCTCCTTGAAGAATCATCAATTGAATTGATGGAAAACTTAAAAGAAAGATTCGAAGTTTATCTAACTAAGTTTAATGAATTTAGAGGGAGTCAAAGCGGTTTAATTAAATCATTTAAAATTTCAAATACTATAAACGACTTTATGCTTTATAGAAATTCTCTGAAGCTTGTTGTTGCAAGAAGATCAGCTGATGTTTTAACAATTGGATTCTTATCTAACTCAGGTGGATTATTTTCAGCGCGTCTAAACTTTGAAGAATCTCCAACATCAAAGATTCATGAAATTAAAGCTCATGTTGGTGCATTTAATAAAATCCAATGGAAATTTAACGGTGAAGATGTTGATATTGATTCATTAGTTAGACATTATTTAACAGAGTTTATTAAACACTCAGCTAGATAAACGTCACTCCTGTATTTTTCTTTTTACTATTACCTAGTGCTCCAGAGTACATCTCATTCAACTTTTGAATATTTTTTTCTATAGTTAAAATCGGTGTTTTAAATACCTTTTGAGCATTTTCGACATCTAAACGATAAATATGTTCTTCTCCTAGGTGTTGCCTTGCTGCTTGTGTATCTAGAATAGGAAAACTCCAGTCCCCCTTAGATAGCAAGCCTTGATTGCCTTGAATTTTCTCTAGGTAAAGTTTAGAAAATTCATACCTATTCATAATATCGGTTGAAGATAATTGAAAAAGCCTATTTGTAATATTCATCTCTATAGCCTCATCAACAACTGAAGCCAAAGTCCAGACATCAATAAAACCGGTATAAACTTTTGTATCACACACAATTTTTTCGTTTAGAAAATTTAATCTATCTAGGGTTTCAATCCAATTTGAGTCTTGGTAATGGTAGCTTCTTCCAATAATTGGAGAGCATCTAAATATAATATAATTTAGACATGACTTTTGAATATAAAATTCACTTGAGGCCATATTACTTCCATACATTGTTATTGGCATAGGAGTATCATTTTCGCTATAAAGGGTATTTTCTCCAGCAAAAATATATGAAGAAGAAAAATATATAAATTTAGATCC
>CAKZJW010000092.1 GCA_937120495.1 uncultured Oligoflexia bacterium | reverse complement strand
ATTAAAAGAACCCAAAGAATCTGGTTTTTTTGTAATCATTCTTTTTAATAAAATTTTTGAAAACTCTCTTGTTGGATGAGTTGAATTCTTAAAAAACTTCGTTTCGTTATAAGCTTTTAAAGAATCATCATGGAAATTCCAAAAGTTACCAAAAACAGTCTTTAGTGTATTTAGATAGTCTTGATAACCCTTTTTAGCCTTTGCAACTTTTAAGTGCTCAAAGGATAGGGGGGCAGTAAACACAATTAACTCTATATTTTCTTTTTTACAAAGCTCTTTGATTTCTTTAAGTATCTCTACTTTTTCTAAATCAAGAATCCAATCCTTATAACTTGCTTGGCCAACTTTAACATGACCCTTTACAATCTTTTCATCTTTATAGTTTCCGTGTTCAAGATAATTTGAATGAAGTGCATCTCCAAAGTTATTTACAAAAATAACTCTAAAAGAGTCTCTGATAGCATCAAGAGTAAAATAATTATTATCAAAGATAGTATTTGGTTTTTTCTGTCCTCTTAGGTATTTCACTAAACTTGAATTATAAAGACGATTATCAACCTTATAGTTCTTTGAAAGTTCTATAAAACCAATTTGTAAAAAAATCTTCTGAGCAATTTGCTTATCAATAATATGGCGAACAATTGCGAAGTAGTCCTGTGGTGTCGTATGTTGTGCCGAGTAGTTAAAGGTATTAAGCCCAGTAAGCTCCTTAACGGTTTTTGTTGGAAAGCGATGAGCTGCCGAAGAGCCGATAATAAAAGCCTGATACTTATTTTTAGTATTCTCTAGCATTATGAATTTATTTTCACGACTTTGGGCCACAGCTTTTGTTTTAAATCCGAAAGGGTTATTTCCAAGTTTGTCGTAGGGATCTACGGTAACCACAAGTGTGATTAGTGAACTTAAAATTAAAGCGGTGAATAGAGTAAAGCTGATTAAAAATTTCATTAAAAGTTAAAATAGATAAAGTCACTTACGCGATTTATTCCAAATAAAGATAAAACAAACATCATAGATAAGATAAAACTTGTCTTTAATGTTGGCTTAAAGTTCTTTGCCATTTCTCCTGAATTTTTGGCCTTCATGACCATGATTAAGCATATAATTAATAAAATTAAATTTAAATTTTGATCATTATTCATATAAGGACCAATCTCAGCACCTATTGATAAAATAAAGTCTTTACTGAAAATACCTTTTGGAAGCTTAAGAAAGGTTAAACCAAACATTCCTTTATAAATAGATAAAGCATCTGAAATTGAATGTGCTCTAAACATTGTAAATACGATATTTGTAAAATTAAAAGTTAAGAAAATTGCAAGCCACTTTGGTAGCTTAATTTTTCTTTTCTTTAATAGATGATTGACTACTAAAGCACTTCCATACATGAATCCGTAAACGATGAAAGTATATCCAGCTCCGTGCCAAATTCCAGCAATAAGCATAGTTATAAAAACACTAATTAAAGAATTTCTAAACGTAAGCTTCTTAAAAGAGCGAAATAGTGGTGTGAAGATATAAGTCGTAATAAACTGGCTTAAAGTAATATGCCATCTTGTCCAAAAATCAATTATATTTCTTGCCAAAAACGGAGAGTTAAAATTTCTTGGTATTTTAATATTGAACATCGACCCAAGGCCTATGGCCATATCTGAATAACCTGAAAAATCAAAATAAAGCTGCATGGTATAGCTTAGACTAGTTGCCCAAGCACTAATAAAATGGTGAACCGTTGTGTGATCAAATCCTTCATTGGCCCAGCCCGAGAATGTGTCAGCTATAATGACTTTTTTAAAGAGTCCAACAACGAAAATAAATATTCCAAGGTTAAAGTTAGAGAAATTAAATTTTTTATTATCTTCTTTTGCAAATTGTGGAATTAAATCTTTGTAGTGAACAATCGGCCCTGCAATCAGTTGAGGGAAAAAGCAAACGAATAAGGCATAATCACAAAAGCGATTCTCTTTTGTTATCCCTTGGTAGCTATCAACAATAAAGGCGATTTGCTGCAAGGTAAAAAAGCTGATCCCAAGAGGAAGAGCTAGTTTTGCAAAACCGATATCAGTATTTATGAGATAATTTAAATTATCTAAAAAGAAGTCTCTGTATTTAAAGTATCCAAGTAAACCGATATTAAAAACAAGGCCAAAATAGAATAAATTTTTTGATTTTGTTTGAACGATTTTCTTGGAAAGAAAATAATTCACCACAATAGAGCTTAAGATGATTAATAGATATGGCGGATACCAATATCCATAGAAAAATAGCGAAGCCAGAATTAAAAAAACTTTTGCGGTGTTTGTGTTCTCAACATATTTTGTAATAAAGAAATACCCAAGTAGTACTATAGGTAAGAAGATAAGAATAAATATATAAGAACTAAATAACATTGATACTAAGCAGCTTTCTCAATTACAAGAGTGGCCATATCTCCAACATTTTGAAGATCTTGTAGCTCTCCTAAAGCAAAGCGTACGCCAAAGTGCTCTTCCATTTTTGTGATAAGTTCAATATGTGAAATAGAATCCCATTCATCAATATCTTCTGCACTTGTAGATTCAACAACATCATAGTTAATATCGAATGTTGTATTGATAATATTTTTTAAAGTAACTAAAACTTCGTCTTTATTCATTTATAAAACCTTTTGCCTTCTATATAATCTTTTTTCAGTGTTTTTTTACAAACTTTACCACTATTATTTGTAGGGTAACTACTAACAAAGTGAATTCTTTCTGGAATCTGGTATTCAAGAAGAACTTCTGATAAGTCTTTTTTCATCTCTTTTTCTGTAAGTTCTTTTTTCGTGATTGCAAAACAAATTGTTTTGTTTTGAGTCTCTTCATCTTCAATTGCAATAGTTACTGCATCCTGAATATAGTTACGGGACAAAATATAAGAATCAACATCTAGTAGATCAATTCTATAACCTCTATATTTAATCGTATCATCCATTCGACCAGTAACAAAAAAGTCACCATTACTATTTTGAAAACCAATATCTCCTGAGCGATAGAACCTTTCATCATTTATGGATGTAAATACATCTTTGGTTTTTTCAGGGTTCTTTGCATACTCTTTCATAAGAGATCCTCCCCCCATTAAAACTTCACCTTTTTCTCCTTGATCTAGAATCTTTCCATCTTTTGCAATAACAGAAGTACAAGCACCTAAAGGAGAGCCAACAGAGACTGTAAACTCATGAAGGTCCGTTTGATCAAAGTTCATTGTTTTGCAATGAGAGTAAACGGGAACCTCGGTTACTCCATAAAGGTTGTGAACACCAATATTACTGAAATGCTCTTTGCATTTTTTATATAAACCATAAGAGAAACGAGCACCGCCCATCATAACCGTATGAAGAGTTGAGTAGTTTGCTCGAGAGACTACTTTGTCATCAAGAAGCATATTCATATTATTTACTACAGTGTTAAGGGTACTAATTTCATATTTTTCAATCTCATATGCTAGAGAAAATATATTTCCTTTAAACTCTGAAAAATAAAGATTCATTCCTTTTCCTAGAAATAAAGCCACATCAATAAGCGAAATATCAAAAGTGAACTCTGTAACCTGGAGCAGGTGATCTTCGTGAGTACAATTATCAAATTTTGTATTCACCCATTTCCAAAAATTTTCTATAGCAAGTCTTTGCACAACAACAGCTTTTGGTCGCCCTGTACTTCCAGAAGTACAAATCTTATATAAAACAGAATCTTGATTTATATTTTTTTGAGTAAATTCAACTTCGTTAGAAGTTAAAATCTCTTTGTAAGAGTCTTCAGTCATAGAAAAGGTGAAGTCAGACTCTTCTTTAATTTGATCGATTCTATTTTGGGGGTACGAATCTCTCATAGGAACATAGAAAACACCGGCTTCCATACAGGCAAGCATTGTTAAAAGATATCTATGATCCTTTGGAAGCATGACTCCAACTCCAGCATTATCTGGAAGTGATGAGATATAGTTTCTAATTTTTTTGTAATCAGAAGCTAATACATCGTGCTTAATTATTGTTCCTTTGGGATCAAATATTTTTGCACTGCTTTCAAAAAGTCTGTTTTGGATAAGCGAATTTATATACATGGCTTATATATACTTGAAATAGGGCGCTCTAACAATGAGATTCTAGACAGTGTGCTCGCTAGAAGGTATTAATGTTTAACGAAAAATATAGGGATTATGCATGCAGTCAAGTGTTAGAAAAGAGCTTTGGGCCGATTTAGTAAATATCATTGAGGGGTACCTTGATGAAAATTCGGATAAATCAACGCCTGTAGTGGAATATATGAAAGGAACTGAATTAAAGAAAGTTCTAGACTTAAATCTATCTGATGATGCCTGCTCTTATACTGATCTTCTTAATGAAATAAAAACTTATCTAAAATACAGTACTCGAACTGGCCATCCTCAGTTTAATAATCAGCTCAATGGCGGTTTTAACTTTGAATCAATGGTTGGTGAGATCATTTCTTATTTAGGAAATGCGACAATGGCCACATTTGAAGTTGCACCAGTTGCAACTCTTATGGAATCAAAGCTAGTGGAAGAGATAAATTCAATCATCGGTTATAACGACGGTGATGGAATTATGCTTACAGGTGGAAGTAATGCCAACCTTATGGCCATCCACTGTGCAAGAGAAAGAATGTTTCCAGAGATGAAAAATACTGGAAATAATGGAAAGCAGCTTTGTGTATTTGTTTCAGCAGATGCTCATTATTCTCATAAAAAAGCCATGATGCTTATGGGGCTTGGAATTGATAATCTTGTTCTAGTTGAAACTGACGAACAAGGAAGAATGCTCGCTTCAGATTTAGATCTAAAAATCGAACAAACAAAAGAGCTTGGAAAGATACCTCTGATGGTTTGTTCCACTGTTGGTACAACTGTTCTTGGGGCTTTTGATCCTTTGACAAAAATTAATACAGTAACTAAGAAACACAATCTTTGGCATCATGTTGATGGTGCTTGGGGTGGAGCTGTTATGTTTAGTTCTAAGTATAAATATCTTCTTGAGGGAATTTCTGAAACTGATTCATACACATTTGATGCGCATAAACTTATGGGTTCTGGATTAATTACTTCATTTTTTACAACTAAACATAAAACAATTTTAGCGGAATCAAATTCTGGTGGCGGTGGAGCCTATATCTTTCACGAGTATGAAAATGCTGAGTTTGATACAGGAAGAAAATCAATCCAATGTGGAAGAAAAGTTGATGCACTAAAATTTTGGCTTCTATGGAAGGCAAAAGGGCACAAAGGCTTTGAAGCTTATGTTAACGAACAATACGATAAAAGAGACTATTTACTTTCACTAATTGATGAGAGTAAAAACTTAAAACTTATCAGAGATCCAGAGTTTTTGAATGTATGTTTTCAAGTCATTCCTGAGGATAAGTCTGTAGATATTAATCAGTTTAATTACGAGCTTCGTTATAAAATTGTTAAAGAGGGAAAAATCCTTACTAATTTCTCTCGATTTGAGGATGGAACTGTCTTTTTTAGACATGTTTTTGCAAATAACATAACGCAAAAAGAAGATCTAAAGCATTTAGTTGATACTCTTGTAAATTCTTCCTTTTCAAGCCACTAAAGTCCTTACTATAATTTCATCTCAAGGAGAAGAGTATGAAATATATAGCACTAGTTTTACTAGTTTCTAATACAGCATTTGCAAATTTTATTGTAAAAAAATCAATCGTTGATAATAAGGAAATTGTCGAGTCAGTTAGAGCTGTAAATTTTGAAGTTAAAAAAATTACAACTTTAAAATCAATAGAGTCCTTTATCGCAGAAAAAGATAAAATGAGGCCCTCGCTTTATCAAGAGATTGCTTATCCAAAAAATCTATTGCCAAAAAAATATTTAAAATTTCAAAATGAAAAAAAATCTTTTTGGGCTGGATCTGAAGTTCGTGAAATAGTAAAAACTGGTGATGACAATAATAGAATAACAATTACTGTTCTTGGTGATGGTTATACTGAATTAGAAAAGAAAAAATATTTCGATGATGTTAATCGGATGGTTGATGACTTATTTAAAGAAATTACTTTTAAATCATATCTTCCTTTGTTTAATATTTATGCCGTATTTACTCCAAGTGAGCAGAGTGGAATCTCAGACTTAACAACTAAAAGAACAGCATTTGACCTTTATAGATCTCCAAAGGGATCGAAAAGAGGAATTATGCCAGGTAATAAATCAGCGATTGAAAAAGCACTCGACTTAATTCCCTCTCATACAGACTATCCCATTATTATTGCTAACGATGATTATTATGGAGGTCTTGGTGGGCGCTACGCTATTACAACAAGATCAAAAACTTCTGGTTCAATGGTTCTAAGGCATGAATTAGGCCATAACTTTTCCAATGTTGGTGAGGAGTATGATGGAGGACAGGTTTATAGTGGTGCAAACTTTTCTTCGAGTTCAAATGTTCCGTGGAAAGAATGGATTAAAGGATCAAATGTTTCTGTAAATAATGCAAAGTTTTTAACAGGATCATACGTGTGGCAAGATTTAACAAAAAAGGACTTTGAAATTAAATTTAATTTCCCAAGTTCTGGAGACTTTACTTACGCTCTCAAGCTTAGCTCTGTTGGTTGGGAAGGCGTGGACGATGTTCGAGTTTTTCTTGATGGTCAAAAGCTAGAATTAAATGGAGTTTACACAAAAGATAGAAGTTTCTTTAGAACAAAAAGAGTTGCAATTAGTTCTGGTTCTCATCAAATTAAAATTCAAGACCATAATCACGACGGAGATAATGTTCTGGCCTATGCAAATGGGTATGCTTACCCTAAAGGTTATGACTTTACTCCTGGAAAGGTGGGAGCATTTAATGTATTTGCTGATGGAGGCCGTGAAAGAGGCTATAGACCAACTCATAATAAATGCTTAATGAGAGATATGAGAAGCAAGGTCTTTTGCTCTGTAGATCAAGAAAATATTTGGCTTCGCTTTTTGAGTCGAATCAACTTAATAGACAAAGTCTCTGAAAAAAATGGAATTTATACTTTGACCCTTTTGGATATTCAAAAAATTGATATTCGTTGGTTTAAAAAGAAAGGTTGGTCTAGTTTTGAAGAGATTACTGAACTTGCTGGAAAGCTAAGTGTTGATCTCAAAAAATATGGAAAAGGAAAATACGAGGCACGAGCTTCATTCTCGCACCCAGAGATTAGAAAAAAATCAGATAATACAAAAGATACTAGAGAAATAAGAGTAAGGTAAAAAAATATGAAAAAAATGAATTTAATTATTTTGTTCGGGGTACTTTTTTCAAGTAATACTTTTTCTTCGACAAGTTCTTCGAAGTTTAAAAAAGAGATTATTCCTGGAGAGTATATTGTTAAGGGCTCTGCATTTATTCAAGGAAATATTTTAAGAAAACTTGGACAAGAGGTTTTTCTTGTTAAGAGTCTAAAGAAAATAAAAGTTGATAATAAAAATATCTTTAGAAATTATAGATATTTTGGAGAGTTTAAAGAGGAGACAAAAACGATTGATCCTTTGTTTGTGGACCAAGTCCATCATAAACAAATAAAAACAAAAGAAGCTTGGAAGATCTCTCAAGGTAGTGGTGAGGTTATTATCGCTGTTACAGATAATGAGTTTGAACTTGACCATGATGATTTAAAGCACGCTTGGTGGACAAATAAAAACGAAATCCCAGGTAACAATATTGATGATGATAATAATGGTTATATAGATGATACAGTTGGATGGGACTTTGTAACTCAAGATAACAATCCAAACGTTGAAGAGAGCCCAACTCATGGAACACATGTTTCTGGAATAATTGCAGCCAATGCTGGTAATGGTATTGGAGTCGCTGGAATTGCACCGAAGGTAAAGATTATGCCGCTTAGATGGTATGGTGATGAAAGGCCTTGGCGAACAGATCTTGTTGTTGAAACTTATAGATATGCTGTTGAAAATGGGGCAAAAATAATTAGTACAAGTTATAATATTGATCCACTAGTTGAGGATCCAGCATATTTAGACCTTATTCAATACACAAAAGATAATGGCGTAATAGTTTTCAACTCTGCTGGAAATGATAATAAGAAAGACCCTATTCGCGGAAAGATTGATGATATTATTTTAGTTTGTTCAGTTAAAAGTAAAAAAGAGAGACATCTAGATAAGAAATCTCGCTTTTCTAATTATGGTGAAAAAATTGATATATGTGCACCAGGTGATCCCATTTTATCTACGGTACAAAGACGCTACCAAGGTGAGAGTCGATATGGAGAACTTGAGGGAACATCAATGTCAGCCCCTGCAGCCGCCGCAGTAGCAGCATTAATTTGGTCACATAATCCAAATTTCTCTAAAGATGAAGTTGTTAGAAAATTATTAAATTCGGCTGATGAAATTGATTCAAAAAATAAAACGAAATATCACGGTAAATTAGGTAGTGGTAGAATTAACGCATTAAAGGCATTGCAATGAAAAAGAAAATTTTAGTTACTGGTGGAGCCGGTTATATTGGCTCACATGTCGTAAAACTTTTAGGTGAAGCCGGTCATGATGTTGTCGTTTATGATAATCTTTCTACTGGAAATAAAAACGCGGTTCTCTATGGAGAACTTGTTCATGCAGATCTTGAGGATCTAAAAACTCTTGATGAAACTTTTAAGAAACATCAATTTGATGGTGTTATGCATTTTGCTGGCTCAATTGTCGTTCCAGAAAGTGTTGAGAAGCCTCTTATGTATTATAAAAATAATACTCATAATTCTTTAGAGTTAATAAGTATGTGTGAAAAACATAAAGTGAAAAACTTTATTTTCTCTTCAACAGCAGCAGTTTATGGAATTATTGAAGGGGATGAAGCTCATGAAAAACTGCCTACAAATCCAATCAATCCTTATGGTCAATCAAAGCTTATGACTGAGCATATGCTAAGAGATACTTCATTTGCTAATGATGACTTTAATTATATCGCACTCAGGTACTTCAATGTTTCTGGAGCAGATCCAGAAGGGAAAATTGGCCAAGCATTCCCTGGTGCAACTCATTTAATCAAAGTGAATTGCGAGGCCGCTGTAGGTAAGCGTGATAAAACTTATATCTTCGGAACAGACTTTGATACAGAAGATGGAACAGGTGTAAGAGACTATATTCATGTTCTAGATCTTGCTCAAGCACATCTTGATGGAATTAATTATTTATTCAATAATAAAAAATCAGAAATATTAAACTGTGGATACGGAAGAGGGTTTTCTGTAAAAGAAGTTGTGAGTGCAGTGAAAAGAGTGACTAACACTAACTACACAGTTGTTGAAACAGACCGAAGAGCTGGGGATCCAGCAAAATTAATTTCAAAGGCAGATAAGATTCAATCTGTTCTTGGATGGAAGCCAAAGCATAATGATCTCGATTTTATAATTAAAACTGCTTTTGATTGGGAAGGCGGAGACACTTTTAAAAGTTGGAAATAAATGAATGATTCATTAAATAAAAAAGCCGTTGTCGTTCATTCTGGTGGAATGGATTCGTCTCTATGCTTAGCTCTAGCGATCGAACAATTCGGAGCTTCAAATGTTTTAAGCTTGTCTTTCACTTACGGTCAAAGACACTCAAATGAATTAGATCAAGCAAAAAAGATTTGTGATCACTGGAAGGTCGATCATCATATTTTGAATATTGATTGTCTTTCAAAAATAACATCAAGTGCACTAACAGATTCAAGCAAAAAAATTGAACACAAAAAAAATGAAACGCCTAATACTCTTGTTGTTGGAAGAAATGGTTTAATGGCGAGAATTGCTGCAATTCATGCAAATGAACTTGGTGCAAATTGTATTTATATGGGAGTTATAGAAGTCGAAGAAGCAAACTCTGGCTACCGAGACTGTTCTCGGAAATATATGGATGTTATTCAAGCAGCTTTGAGAGTTGACTTTGCAAACGATTTATTTGAAATTAAAACACCTCTTGTTTACATGACAAAGAAACAAACGATGGAGCTTGGTTATCAAATGGGCGAGCTTCAATACTTACTTGAGAATACAATCACATGCTATGAGGGACTAATAGGAGTTGGTTGCCAAAAGTGTCCTGCATGTATGCTTAGGAATGAGGGAATTCGAGAGTTTATGAAAACAAATGATGATTTTCTCTTCTCATATAAAGAAAGCCTTTAGGCCAGACAGAGTCCGTTTTTTAAACACACCATACATAAAATCAGTATGTTAGACCATTTCTTTAGCGAAAAAATCTAAACTTTCTCATGATTAAGACGATAAGTTAGCTAAGGAATCGTTAATGAAAGTTGTAAGTTGTATATTATTTGCTAGTACTCTGTTGGTCTCATTAAACTTGAGTGCAAAGTCTTCTGGTTTACCGGGAAGTTTTAAAGGGAAACAAGTCAATCCTTGTGAAATCGCTTTTGTTAAACTTCTTAATGGAAAAATTCCAGCACAGGCACGAGGAGATGCAACTCTCAATCTTTGGGATGAACGATTTAATCCAGAATCAATCATTTCAACAATTAAAGATCTACCTACAAAAGATGCTCGAATAAACTTTCTAAAAGATCTAAAAAAACTCGTTCATAAAGACCAAGACTTTGTTACAAATCTGTCGTCAACAGTTAACCTGATGTTAGAGAGAAAGCTAATAGGTGCTAGTGATGTAAAAAAGCTATTTGTTACAGTACAAAATAGCAAAGCAACATTCTTTTACTCTACAAGGCAAAGAGCTTTGACAGGTAAACTAAATGTAGACTTCGATAAAGCCTCTGCAGTTGATGAGCTTATAAATAAATTCACTCTATCTAAAAATTTGAAAAAAGATTATAAAGACCTTTTTTTGAGTTCAAATAGAACAGCTGATGAAATAGAGGTTGCATTAAAAAATGGATTAAAACTTAGAAATGATGCGAAATCTTTTGAGCAACTAAAATTATATATGGAGTTTTTAGATAACTCAAAAGCAAATACTGTTAAAAAAGGTTTAAAGCAAATTGAGAAAATTTATAATTATAATTATAAACACACTTATAGCATCGTTGATCAGGTTCTTCCTGTTCATAAAAAATTTCTCGCACAGAAGTCGCGAATTAATGCCTTCGAAACTCGAAGAATTCAAGAAATAGAACAGGGCTTTAAGACTCAAATGAACACCAAGTATACTAAACAGCTTGATGATCTTCTTGCGAGAAAAAAAGCAGGCGAGAAAATTTCGAAATCTGAACTAGCAGCTGTAAAAAAGAAAATAAGAGAATCAAAACTATCTAAAGGCCTTAAGAAAAGAGCGCTCTCCCAAGCTAAGGGGGAGAAGAGTATTTTTAGAAAACTTATGAGTGGATGTGGATCTGGTAGTAGTAAGCGACTCGATAGTGCACGAAAGAAATTTATGCAATTTAAATTTGGAGTTGGACTGGCCGGTACCCCTCTTTTTTATTGGATGAAAAATAAAGATAAAATGGAAACTGATGAATATTGGTACGAAAAACTTGGCTATGAATGGGCAACCAGTATTATTTATAGTTATGCTGGTGGTAAAATTGTAACAGGAAAAAATAGTAGCTTCTGGGGAAAATATCTAAAAGGCTTTTTTGGCTTTAGAGCTATGGA
>CAKZJW010000091.1 GCA_937120495.1 uncultured Oligoflexia bacterium | reverse complement strand
GCTTATTGATTCAAGTATATATCTCTCAAGTGTTGTTAACATTATGCTCTCCTAAAGCTAATTAAGTATTTTAATTCAGTCACAACCTCTGCTAGTTGAGAACAAGAAAGTGAACGTTCGCATTCAGTCAGGATTTCACGAAACTCTGTATTTGAAAAATCTCGTGCTTTTTGAATTAATTTATCGATAACTTGATACTCCGAAATCTTCATCTCGGCGCCATTAAAGATTCTAAAAACACGAGTATGTTGAATCCCTGTTTTAGTAGAAATATCTTTAAGTGTGTCGTTTGGAAAAATACTCTTATAGTGATTAATTAGAATTAATTGTAAATTCATGTTCACCCCCTCTGACTTAGTTAAAGCAAGAAGGGTGCCAATTTAATGAAGAGGCTTTAAATCATCAGCTATACGGTAAAAAGCTGATGTCGAAATGCCTAAGTCTTTAATCGCATGTGTTACTTTGCCACTATGCTTTTGAAGAACTTCTTTTATTACTTCTTTCTCTATCTTCTTAACAAAACTTTTCAATCCATTTGTCGTTATGAAATCTCTATGTGTCGAATTAAGCCATGAATCACCAAAAGAGCTTGTGTTACTATCAATAATCTCTTGGATGTCTTCGGCTTTGATAATACCCTTCTGCTTTGTTGAAAGAAGCTCAACTGTTTTCTTTAGCTCTCGAATATTACCATTCCAATCTAGAGATTGAAGTAAGGAAACAGCTTCTGACTTTATTACAATTCTTCTATCTAGATTTGATTGGAAATGCTTTAAGAGAATAGGTATATCGGACACTCTCTGGCGTAGAGGTTTAATATCTATATTTATGCCACTTATTCTAAAAAATAAATCTTTTCTAAACTCACCATTTGCAATCTTTTCAAAAAGATTTTCACACGTAGCTGTAATAAGGGTAAAAGACGACTTTACCGGTTTGTTTGAACCTACTGGATAAAAGGTTTTATCATCCAAAGCCTTTAAAAGTTTCTTTTGCATAGAGATAGGCATAGTAGCGATTTCATCAAGAAATAAAGTACCTCCATCTGCAGATTTTAATTTACCAATACGGTCTTCGTTTGCCCCTGTATAAGAGCCTTTCATCGCTCCAAATAGTTCGGCTTCTATTAAGTTTTCAGATATTGCAGAACAATTTATATGAACAAAAGGTTTGTCCTCTTGGTAGTTTAGTCCGTGTAAAAGCTTCCCAATATGACTTTTTCCGACACCCGTTTCTCCTGAGATAAAAACAGATTTATTTTTAAGTGATATTTCACTTATTTTTTTTATATTAGTAATTAACTCTTCATCTTGAGTTATAAATTCTTTTTCGAAAAAGTCATTCAGAGTGTTTTTCTTGTATTTTTTTATAAAATTAATAATGTAAGGTTCAAGGTTCTTTGTATAGTGAAGCTTAGCTAGAAAATGATGACAACCGGCCTCGTAAGCCTTTTCAGTAATCTCATCGTTGTCGTACGAGCTTAGAATTATACTGTGGACCTTAGATTGAACAGCTTTCTCTAAAACAGCAAGGCCAGAATGATCATTTTCCATTTGCATATCTATAAGTGCTAGGTCGTAGTGATTGTTTGACAAAAGCTCAAGGGCCTCTGACTCATTAGATGCTTCAGTAATGAGGCCGAAGTCACTTATGGTGTTTTTTACACCGAGTCTAAAGTATTGATCATCATCAACTAGTAAAATATTTAGATTTGTTTTTTTCATGAAGGTTTTATAGCTAAAATTCTTCTAATTTCGAAATAAATATTCCAAAAACGAAATATTTACATGCTACTTATCTAAGATCTTAGAATTACGAACCTTTTCTAGAAGATTTTTTACATTTTGAGACTTTCCTCGTTTGCCAATAAGTATCGCATCTTCAGTGTCGACGATTATAAGATCATCAACATCAAAAGTCGCGATGAGCTTTTTATCAGCAACAATGAGGTTATTATTTGAGTTAAGTGAAATATGATTAGGTGAATTTGTATTTCCTTGTTGATCTTTTTCTAACTCACTATAAAGAGAGTCAAAGGATCCAAGATCAGACCAATAGAAAAATGAAGGAACGACATTAACAATATCACTATTTTCCATCACGGCATAATCGATACTGTTTGAAGGAATTTGTTCCATGTCTTCTTCTTGAAAAAAGTAAGTGTCGTTATCAATTTTACTCTTTTCATAAGTGTTCTTGGCTTCTTCATAGATTTTCGGTGCGTATTTTTCTAGCTCGTCTAAAAATATCTTCGCTTTAAAGCAGAACATACCACTATTCCAAAAATAATTTTCATTCTTTATGTACTCACAAGCAGTTTCATAATTAGGCTTCTCTTTAAAAGATTTAACTTCATTCCCATCAGCTTCTATATAACCAAATCCTGTTTCAGGATATTGAGCTTTAATACCAAAAGTTACAAGTTTATCTTGTTGAGCAAGTTTAGATGCATTTGTTACAGCTTCTTTATAAAGATTCTCATCTTTTATTAAATGATCGCTTGGTAAAATTAGTAAAATTTCCTCTTCATTTGAATGAAATGCACTAAGTGCAATTGCAGCGGCTGTATTTCTGGCTACAGATTCAACTAGAAAACTAGTTTTGAAAGAGGAATTTGAGTGAACTTGGCTTTTACATAGTGGAAGTTGAGTTTTATTAACAACGACACTTAGAGAGTCTGAAAAGTCTTTATTTCTCTCTACCGTTTTTTCGAATAATGATTGCCCATCGAAGATTTTTGCAAATTGTTTGGGAGATTCTTGTTTTGATACAGGCCAGAGTCTTGTTCCAGCACCACCACATAAAATAACTGTTTTCATTTTTTTCCTATATTCCTAGTGCGTGAGAAGCAATTGTAAAATAAATTAATAATCCTGTTATATCAACTGTTGTTGTTATTGCTGGACTTGCTGCAACAGCAGGATCTCCACCCAATCGACGGACTAAAAGGGGAAGGCCTGCACCAACAATCGCTGAAGTCATAACTTGCATAGCAATTGCTAGCGATATAATAAATCCAACAAATTCAAAACTCATATTTGGAGGAAGTAAAGATATGGATGAGAGAAAGGCAATCTTTATAAATACCAAGCCTCCAACGCAAAATGAAAGCATAAAGGATACTCTAGCTTCTTTCCAAAGAATGCTTAACCATTGCTTATCATCAATTTGATCAAGCGCAATTGCGCGTATTACAACTGTTGCAGCCTGACTTCCAGTATTACCACCAGTTGCTGTCATCATAGGCATATAAAGAGCGAGGATAATCATTTGCTCTAAGACATGCTGATATTGATGGATGATTACACCAGAAATTAAACCAACGGCAGCAAGAGAAACAAGCCATACAACTCTTTTCTTAAAATGTTCAACAGAACTTGTCCCTAAGTAAGTTTGCTCATCTTCAGATGGAACAATCCCCATAAATTTTTCGAGATCTTCAGTGTGTTCCGCGCGTATAATATCGATTGCTTCTTCGTGGGTAACAATTCCAACGAGCTGTTTTAGTGAATTTAAAACCGGAATTGCAACAAGGTCGTGTTTCCCAATTTTCGAAGCAACTTGTTCTCTGTCTTCATTAACCTCGGAGTAAACAAAGTTTTCATTATATAAATCTCTAACTATATCTTTTGGATCAGACATAATTAGGTCTTTAATTGTGATAATACCTAGCATCTCCATGTCATCATTTACGACATAAATATAGTAGATCATTTTTTGAGAAGGAGCATCATGACGAATTTTTGCAATTGCTTGTTGGCAGGTCATATTTATAAGTATGGTTGCAAAGTCAGTACTCATAATTCCACCAGCAGTCTCTGGTGGATAAGCACTTAGTACAATAACGTCTTCGCGCGTTTTTTTGTTTAGAAAAGGTAGTATTTCAATTTGTTCTTCTTTTGTGAACTCTTGAAAAAGATCGGCTCTTGAGTCCGAATACATACTTGTGAAGAAATCTGAAAAAGTACGTTTATCTAAAATTTTAAAAATTTCATACTGCCGCTCAATTGGAAAGTAACTAAATACTCGACCAGAATCTTCCGGATCAATTAGCTTTAAAAAGTGAACAATATCTGTCTCTGGTTTGTCAGAAAGAAAATCGACAACATGAGCTGTAGGGAAGTCCTCTAGAGCTTCTCTGAGCTTCTCTGTATTGTTTGAATGTACTAAGTTCTCTAGCTCATCAAGCCGAGCTTGAACTTCTATATCTTCTACCATTGTAAACCTTTGTATTTATATCGGAAATTAGAGGTAAATCTTTATAGGAAAATGTTGAGAGTGATCATTTTTCTCAGGTACTTTTGTTAAGAAAAAATTTATGAATAGCAGTGAAAATACCGATAAATAGAAAATTCTTTTATTAATTTGGAGATGAATGAAAGATGAGCATCAAATAAATTTATTATTCTTTGGTTTAACCAAAGAGAACTCTCTTGTGGGTGAGCTGTGTTCTTTGTATGAGAATAATTCTCAAATTTTAATAAGTTTTTATGAAAATGAGAAAGATCTAGCAAGGCATTTAAAATCGTCACCAAATGGAATTTTCTTTTTTTCAATTAAAAATAAAAATGAACTACAAAGTTCAATTTCGATATTAAGGACACAGAGAAAACTTATAAGCTCTAACTTAGTAAAGCCAGCGTGTATCCTTGCTAAAGGAAATAAGAAAGTTGAAAAGATACTAGGAAAGTATGGTTGTAAAGATATTCTTCCTGGAGATATCAAAGCAAAAAGTGCTTCTTTTAAAATTGATTTTTGGAAAAAGCAAATTACAACTCAACTTAAAAAATTAAAACCGATAAACTCTGGGCAAGACAAGATCAAAAGTGGCGAAGCAGCAAAAAATAAAACTGAATTAGCTCAAAAAAATAAGAAAAACGAAATTAAGTTCATTGATGGTTTAAAACTTCATAGTGATATCTGGTTAATAAAGTCTAAAACAGATACGAAAAAGATTTTAAGAAGATGGCTTATCAGAGTTGTTGGGCCAAGTCCGCATGTCTGTAAGTGGGTCGAAGATACAACTGGAGTAACAGGTCAAAAACTTTGGAAATTAAATTTTTTAGATGAAAACCAATCTTTTGTAACAGACGAAGGAGCTTGGTACTTTGAAGGTGCTAAGCCAGACTTTGATTGGAAGACAAAGAAATGGAATTTTTCATCAGACAATCCAAGCCTATATTTTGAAAAAAATGAAAATGAAAATGAAATATTTTCAAAATTTAACTTCAATTTAGAAGAGAAATGCCTCGTTGTGACGGAGAACTCACAGTACGCTAAGGCAAAACTTGAAATGATTGAAAAATCTTTTGAGAGTGTGTTTAACTTTGATAGCAAAGAAGAGGTTGATGATAGCGCTGAGAATCTAGGTTCTGATTCAGCTATATCGAAAGATCATATGGAAGGCGATAATGCTGAAGAGAGGCTTTCTTCTCATATGAAAGGCAAGAATTCGGCAACCGACGAAGAAGCAGGAGATCTGAGTGGAAAAAATTCAAGTAATCTTGCATCTGGCCCTTTAAAAGGAAATGTTGAGCTAGGTAAAGAAAACGCTGATAAAGATCGTGATTCAAAGAATAATGAGACAAAAGACCTTGGAGGATTTTTAGAGGGGAATGCTAAAAAAGATGATGGCAAGCTAGATCCAGAAAATGATAAGGACTCTAGGTCTAAGCAAGCAGATCTTGAAAAAGCAGCTTCAGATATGGATGGTAAATCCAAGACTGATGAAATCGATAGATCACCACTTGGTTCAAAACTTCAAAAAGAAAAAGAGAAGGAAAAAGAAGAGTCTAAAAGAGAAGGCTTTGTTGAAAAAGCAGCTTCAGATATGGATGGTAAATCCAAGACTGATGAAATCGATAGATCACCACTTGGTTCAAAACTT
>CAKZJW010000090.1 GCA_937120495.1 uncultured Oligoflexia bacterium | reverse complement strand
AAAATAGTTCACCAATAGAAAAGGAAATTAAAATGGCTGAAGCAAAAGGTTTAAAAAAACCAGTTCAATTACAAGATGAGTTAGCAAGTATGTTAGGAGCGACTGAACTTCCTAGAACAGAAATTACGAAAAAACTTTGGGATTATATTAAAGAAAATGGTCTTCAGACTAAATCTGAAAACGGTAAGCCAGAAAATGCTGGTAAGTATATCGTTGCTGACGCAACTCTTCTTCCAATTTTCAAAAAAACTAAATCGACAAGTAAGTCAGGTAAACTAACTGACCTTACAGCTCTTAAAGAGGGTGAAACTATCGATATGATGCAAATGGCAGCTGTTGTTGGTGCTAACATTAAAAAATAGTTAGGAATGAAATATGAGTGATGCTCCAGTGTTTATGGTTGTTAATCTAGTTGTCACAGATAAGGACGAATACCGAAAGTACGAAAAAGGATTCTTTCCTTTATTAAAAAAATACCAAGGTACCTTTGTGACATATGATGATAACTCTAAAACACTGGAGGGCACTTCTCCAAGAGAGGGGAGAATGATTATATTCAGTTTCCCGTCAATAGAACTGGCAAACCAGTGGTATGATGATGCCGACTACCAAGCTCTATCAGAGCATCGCCGAGCAGGCACCGAAATGAATTTTTTAACTATGGTTAATGGACTTCCACCAAGAAACTAATGTCTAAAAAAAGCATAATAGCACTCTCATCAATATGTATTCTTTGTATTCTTGCATCAACATTTGTAACCGTTAATAACTTAAAAGGATTCGTTACAGATAAAGTTTTTGATGATTATAAAATAGAGCTTTTATTTAATAAGCCTATCGAACATTCAATCTTCTCGCCTGGAGACTTTGTGTTTAAAGATGTATCTGTTAAAAATGAAGGTAAAGAAATTTTAAAAATTGGAAAGATTGTTGTTAAGTCTCATCTTCTATCATTGATAAAAAAGAAAATTATTGTTGATGGGATTTATGTTGAAGATTTTTATCTTAGTATAAATGCAACTGATCAAAAAAAATTAACAGAAAAAATCAAATCAAAGAAGAAACTAACTAAAAAAAATATAGACGATGAACATATTCCTGAAGCGATTGAGTTTTCAATCAATTCCTTTGTATTAAAAAATATTAATTTAAAATATCAAAAAGAAATTCAAATTAATAATCTGAATCTTATTTCAAAAATAGATAATAAAAAAATTACTCTAGATTCACTTTCGTTAAATTCATTTGGTGGAGAGTATAAAATGGATGGAAATCTCTTCTATGGAGATAAGCCCTTTAAAGCAGATGTTCAGGGAAGTTATAGTAAAATAGATCTAAGTTTATTTAATCATTTCCTTAAATCTCAAAAAAAATCTCTTAAAGGGAATTTGTCTTTTGATTACAATCTTAAGTGGCAAGATGATAAAGCAATGAAGCCTGAGGGCAACTTTCATGCAAGAGCGAAAAAGCTAACGCTTTCTGGAATAAATATTGATAAACTTCTTGAGGGGTTTATTGATAGTAGAGAGGTTGGAGCACTTGATATTGCAAGTTACATGACTTTAGGGCCTCTAGGTGCATTGGTCACAAACTCATTGGAATCCTCAAAGTCTCTTCTTGGATTGAATTCAGGAACAAGTAAATTTACTCACATAAATATTAAAACTGAATTTAACGATGGTATTGCCAACCTCAGTGATGTCGCTTTTAGTACGAAAGAGAACAGAGTATCTGTTGCTGGTAAAATTAATTTAAATAAGAAAATATTTAAAAACTTTTTTGTTTATATTCTAAATAAAAAAGGATGCGCCCGTATATTACAGAGGGTTTCTGGAAGTTTGCTTGAACCAGATATTGGTGTAACTCAAACAATATCAGAAGGTGTTATTTCACCAGTTACTGATTTATTAAAAAAAACAAAAGAATTGGTTGACTGTAAGCCAGTTTATAGAGGTGTTGTAAAACATCCGGAGACGTAAATTTTATGAATCATGAATCAAATGATCCTTTACATGGGTTAACATTAAAATTTATTGTAAATGAACTAGTAGACTACTACGGTTTTGAAAAACTTGGAGAATTAATTTCCATTCGCTGTTTTACACTTGATCCAAGTGTTAGCTCAAGTTTGAAATTCTTAAGAAAGACTCCATGGGCCAGAACAAAAGTTGAAAAATTATATTTAAAGTTAAAAGAGCAAAAATCTTTATAAGCTTTCAAAGCAAACTTTTCCAAGCTTACCCTCTCTGAAATCATTGATTATAAATTGATAAATCCTATCATAATCAGGAAGACCTTTATGGGCAAGGGCCCCTCTTGAGATTGCTAAAAACTCTAGAATTGCCAGAGGATCTTTTAGCTCGTCTTCAAGCTTATAATGCCTCTTTAAGATATCGTAATTTTCTTTTAGGCTATGTCTCAAAATAAATAAAGCCACTTCATCTTTTCCAAGAGTAGAGTCGGGAACAGCATGAATGGCACTTAGCCACTTTCCTTGAATTTCCGTTTCAATTCTTGGAGGCATGATTCCTGGAGTGTCGAGAAGTTCTGTGTCTTGATCGAGTTTAATCCACTGTTGAGCTTTTGTGTGGCCAGGCTTGTTGGTAGCACTTGCAGCTTTTCTACTAACAAGAGAATTAATGATTGTTGATTTTCCGCAGTTTGGAATACCTACGATCATAACACGCATTTTTTTTGATCTTTGAGTATCTGGATTTGAAATTTGATGCTTTTTATTCAAAATTTCATAAGCATAAGAAACTATCGATTTGTAATTTGTTTTCTTTGTAGAACTAATAAACATACTATTGGGTTCATTTTCTTTAAACCATGCTTGCCATTTCTTTAAGTCAACATCTGAGATTAAATCACTTTTATTAATAAGTACTAAAACGGACTTTTCACCAAGAAGTCTCTTGAGTTCTTTATTCTTAGAAGCCAGTGGTGCACGAGCATCACGGATCTCAAAGACTATATCTACTTTCTTAATTCTTTCTTGAACTTGCCTTAAAGCTTTAACCATATGACCTGGATACCAGGTAATCTTCTTCTCTTTGGCCTCATCAGGCGTGAGCATTAGGTCGACTTTACTTGTTTTAATTTTCTTATTTGATTTCATAATTAACTCTTAATGATTATTTATCTATTTAGAGTCGAATTGACCATCTTTTAATTTTGAAAAATAAAGTTTTGTATGTTTGATAAGATGAGGAAGTAATAACCAAATTGCAATAAGGTTTGGAAATACCATCATACCTGTCATGATATCAGAGAAGTCTAGGACTGCTTGAACTTTCCAAATTGCTCCAAAAAAAGCAATGATACAAAAGACAATCTTAAATGGAATAATTCCCTTTTCACCTGTCAGGTAATGAATTGCAGTCTCTCCATAGTATGACCAACTTATTAAAGTTGAAAATGCAAAAAGTGTTGCGGCTACTGGAATAAAATAGTGTCCAAAGCCACTAATTACAGTATCAAAAGCCGCAGCTGTTAAAGGTACTCCCACAAGAGAAGATGATTCCCACACACCAGTTGTTAAGATAACAAGAGCCGTTAGTGTACAAATCGTAACAGTATCAATAAATGGACCTAAAAGAGCAACAACACCCTCTCGAACTGGCTCTTTTGTAGAGGCTGCAGCATGTGCAATTGCAGCAGAACCAAGACCTGCTTCATTGGAGAAACATGCTCTTTTTACACCTTGAAGTATTGCCATATGCATTGTTGCAACAGCACCACCAGCAATTCCTGTATCACTAAATGCACTTGTAATAATTGTATAGAATAAGTCTGGAAGTTTTTCTATGTGAAAGCCAATAACAATTAGACAGCCAATTATATAAGTTACGGCCATAAGTGGTACGAGTAAGCTTGTTACTTTTGCAATTCTATTAATACCACCAATAATAACGATTCCACCTAGAATCATCATTGCTAGCCCAGTAACAATATGAGGAACGCCAAAGCTTTGATGAAGTATTACTGCTGATTGATTTGTTTGGAACATATTTGCAATCCCAAAACTTCCAATTGCAATTGAAAGGGCATAAAATTTTGCCATAGGTGTGAACTTTTCACCAAGTCCATATTGTATATAATACATCGGGCCACCGCGAACGATACCATCTTTGTCTATTTTTCTAAAAAGAATTGAGAGTGTTGATTCTGCGTACTTGGTTGCCATTCCAATAATTCCGGCAATAATCATCCAAAATACAGCTCCAGGTCCACCAAATTTAATAATGATTGCTACAATACCTATATTACCAAGTCCAATTGTTGCAGATAGGGCAGTCATTAGAGCTTGAAAATGTGATATTTGACCAAGATCATCTTCTTTGTCGTACTTACCTCTAACAACTTGGATTGCATGTAAAAATGCTTTTCTTTGGATTCCTCCAAAAAAGCCACCAAGAATAACTGATAAGAGTAAACCAGAGAGAATGAGTAATAGGATTGTTGGAAGTCCCCAGATATAACCAACAGCAACGCTTAAGAAGTTTTCAATAGAATTTAACATATCTATACTGTGAGGCATGAGAGAGCATAAGTACAATTTTATTTGATTATTAGAAAAGAGTAACGTCTTTTTGAACCTTTACAACTGGATGATCTTTTGAGGTAAACGATTGCACTTTATCAAAAAATAATTTTCTCTTTGTTATATTAAAATTGATATAGCCAATTTGCATACCATCTTTATCGTAAAATATTAGATAGGGCTCAAATAGATTGAATTTAAATTTGGCTTTCGTTATTTGGTCCCACTTAACAAATGTGTCATTTACCGTAAGAAAAAAATAATTAACAATTGATGAGTTTGAGCAAGCGATGCCATGCTCTGTGATTTGAATGCTCTTTTTTGGCGTGATAAGAGAAACAAATAAAATACTTACTGCTATAAAGATATAGGTATAGTTTATATCCGGAAAAATAAACATTGAGTGAAATTCACCAAAATTAAATCTACCTTTTAACTCATATGATTGAACGATGTAATTTGCTGCCTCAAATACGCAAAGAACTGTGGTGTAACTTAAGAACTTACCAATGTATGATTTTATAAATCCTCTTTTAAATTGAGCTTTTTGTATTTCGATTACTCTAACTTCAGGTTTTGGTGTAGAAATCTTTTTTTTCTTTTTTCTCTTTGCTTTAATTTTATTAAACTGAGGAGATTCTTCTTTTATTGCTTCTTTTAAAGAAACTCGCTCGACTTTTGGGGCCGTATCATTAACCTGGGGGGCAGATGCTTCGACTTTTTTTATTTCAGTAAGAGAATGACGTTCAAGTTTAGTTCGTGTTTTATTGTCTTCTTTAAGTTTCTTTTTATGTTCTTTAATCTCTGTAAGGTCAGATATATCAATCTTTTTCATTTCGTAATCTTTTCTGCTTTTGTGTTACTAATATCAAAGCAATTCCAAAAAAGTTTACTGTTGTCATCATACTGACAATAGCAGGCGACTTTGTTTTTTTCAATTTCAACTCTTTTACTTTTAATAGAACAGCTTTTCCATAGATATTTCGCTAGTAGTAATTTACCATTATCTACAGACATATTTTTCATGCAGATTAACTCATATACATTTTTATTGGTAATCCATTTACCATCGATACAAAAAGAAGAGCTTCCCTGGCAGTGGGGAACATCTCTTTGAAGGTCATTACTATAGCAAGATTCGCCCATTGGCTGAGATACCTCTTCTGGAGAAATGATACATGCCTTAGGAGAGTCCTCGTTAATCTTTTTAATGGTAGAAGTAAAACTTTTTAGTTTTAAAGGATCAGCCTTTATATATACGCCAGTTTGTAACTTTTGATCAAGTATCTGCTTCATTGAAAGAAACTTTACTCCAAGGCATTTAGATTTTTCAATAATTTCTTCTATAACTGTTTTTCCTTTATGCACTGAGGGGAGCGAGTTAATTGATCTTGTGTCGTGAAATAGAGTCATTATTTTATTTGCACTGGATCCACAAATGTTTTTAAGCTGGTCATGTACATAGGTTTCTTGGTTTGTGCTTGAATATTTTGAACTTGCATCTTGAGAATCCATATTCCAGCCGATATGAGATAGATTGTATTCACTTGCGACACTCATGGCAGGGCTTGTCTCTCTGTAGCTCTTTAGCTTCTGAGCATAAGAATCACCATCAAAGTGCCTGCCTCTTTTTTCCATCTCGGCAATTTCTATTTTACTTGGAGATATTCCTCGGCCATAGGGGAAGCGAATTAAGTTTAAGTTTTGTTTCGAAAATTTGTTATGAGTGTATTTATTTAAAAGATCGATACTCATTTTAACTTGCTCTCTTCTTTGTTCATCATTAAAACCAGCTTGCCATTTTTTATCGGCTAATCTTAGATCATGACAATCGTGGTCGTGTCCGTGGGAAGCTATCGTAAATCCATTTTTGAGCATTTCAAGTAGTAGTTCACCTTTCTTTTTCACATCACGTTTCTTTTTTCCAGCACGATCTTCGAGCTGATGAGTTGAAATAAAAAATGTTGCTGGAACATTTTGTCGTTTAAGAGATTCAAGGATTTTTGGTGTCTTTTTTGTGTCAGGGCCATCATCAAAAGTTAAGTGAACAGACTTATCTAAACAGCTAGACTTTTCTTCAAGTTTTTGAAGGTCTTTTTTATAGATTGAGCAATCTAGTGCAAATAG
>CAKZJW010000089.1 GCA_937120495.1 uncultured Oligoflexia bacterium | reverse complement strand
CCAATGTGACTACACACGTAGTGCTCTTTGCCGGATACACTCTTGGACGTCGGTTCGATTCCGACCACCTCCACCATTTTTAAAGCAGAACTGAAAACGTCCTCCAACTTGTCACTCTCTGGGTCACAAGCGTGGAAGACGGCTTTCAGATCTCTGTTACCATCACTATCTTCTTCACCAAGTACAATTTCTCGAAACATTAATCTAAGTAAGCCTTTAAAAGCCGTAGGATCTTCTTTTTCTATTAAATCGAAAGTCTTTCTAGCTTTCTCTTTGATTGCTGAAAATTGCTCCTTGTTTTTATAATTTTCTATCTTAAGAAGTTCTTTTGTGATTTTTTCTCGACTAAGCTCTAAATTAACTTCACGTTCTTCAATTTCCTTCATTTTGGTCTTAAACTTTGCTTTAAAAGCCCTTGCTTCTTCTAAATCTGAATCCTCTAAAAGAAAATCGAGCCTTTTATTAAGTTTCTCTTTCTCAGCGAGAAGGTCTTCTATTTCATTAGAAATATCAGATAAACGATAATTTAAAGTCGTTTTATAAGTATCTACCTCGCCAACGTAGCGTTTGATATTCTTCTGCATTTTGTCAGAGTTATTTATGATATGAACTAGCATATCCTTTATTTTGTCTTCAATTAATTGAGCAGAAAGCCTGATCTTATGTTTTTTATTATAATAGTAGTTATGTCTAGCTCCTGACTTTGACCATGCTCCTTGCCCTCCAAATGTTGTACCGTCATGGGCGACCAATAAGCCAGTTAGTGGATAGACTCTTTTTATTAAAGTATCTTTATCCTTTTTTCCTGATATATTTTCGATTTTATCCTGTACCTTTTTCCAAAGCGTCATACAAATGGCTGGGCCATGTGGAAGATCCACTTCTTTATATCTATCATAAGGCATAAGCTTTAATTGATTTTTTTCTTTATTTTTAGAATTTACCTCCCATTTTCCAATTAACCTTTTATTAGTAAGTAGTCCCAATAGAGTCCCACGAGTAAAATACTTTCCATTTTTGTTCTTTATATTTTGCTCTTTAAGCTTTTTTATAAGAACTTGATATGAGCCGTATTTCAAAAAGTCTTCCATGATAAGCTCAACTGTTTTTATCTCTTTTTTATTTATTTTAAACAAGCCAACTTTTTTCTCTCCATTTACTTCTTTTATATCTAATCCAAGACAAGGTTTACTTGAATTAAACTTTCCAGAAGTTATCATCGCTGAAAAGTTACTTTCTTTAATCCTTTTTGAAGTTTGATTCGATTCATACTCTGCAAATGCTGCCAAGATATCCAGCTGAAAAATTTCTGTAGGATTATTAGGATTAAAAGGAAGCCCTCTAATAATAATCTCACAATCATTATCAATACAAGTTTTAAAGAATTTCTTCCAAACTAAAAACTCTCTTGAAGCACGTGACAACTCTTTTAAAACGACAAAGCTATGTCTTTTCTGTCTAATGTTTTCCTGCATTAATTGAAACTTTGGCCTACGATCATGTTTAGCTGTTATACCTGGCTCAATATAGAACTCTGTGATTTTGTAATTGACCTTATCTCTTGTTGATCTTTGTTCCGCTTCACTGACTGCAATATTTATTTGTTGCTCAAGAGATCCTTTTTCAACTATAACTTGGGAGTCATCCGATAGCCTAAGATAAGCGCATCCTTCAAGTATGTCCCAGTTTTTATTTACTGGCTTCCAAGTCTTTACGTAGTTAAAGGCAAGCTTTTCACAGTCTGCTACAATCTTATCAACTAGCTTCTTTACATCTGATCTCTTTTTTCTTGTTGTTATTTCCATTTTCTATTCTCCTAAAGTAAGTACTAAATATTTTTGCAAAATCCTCTATTTCTTGGTTAGAAGGTGTACCCCAAACATAACTTCGAATTTTCGTTCTAGCTTCTGTTTTAAGTGTAATATTTTGAGTTTTTTTCTTTTTTGTTCGCCGAGTCTTTTTATGAGCTAATACACATTCTTTGCAACTACTATCTATTCTGTTGCCCTTTTTATAAAACTCTGAGATCGGCTTAATCTTTTTGCACTTAGTGCATTTTTTTGAAGGAAAAGGGAGGCTTGTACCTCCCTTAGAATCACTCTGGTGTGATATTGCTTATCCCTCTCTTGCGTTGTTTTCGTGGCTTTGATGAGGCTACTTGTTTAAGAGTATCTTGTAAAAAAGATTCAATATCAGAGTCATTTGACAGGTTATTGAGTGCATTCTTAACAAATCTCTTTGAGTCAAAGTGAGAGTTAATGATCACACTTTTTTCCTTATCAAATAGATTCTTGAAAAAAGAGTTAATACAATACGAGACAAGACTTGATCTTGAAATTTTGCAGTAACTCTTTTCTTGGTTTATTTGAGAAATCATTTTATCAAGATTTTCATAGGCTTCATTACCCAGCTCTAATCTGATGAACTTTTTTGTTTTCATTGAGAACTCCTTTTCTTTTTGTATGGAATCTCTAGAAGTGCTTGTTCATCTTCAAGTCCAAAAACTCCAAACTTTTCAAGATTGAATAAAGTTTCCCTTCTTACATTTTCATCTCTTTTGATTAAGGACTTATGAATGAAGTAACTTGATACACCTCCAATTAAGGCTCCTATAACTCCAAACTTCACAGTATTTTTTGAATTGTGCGGCTGTTTCAATGGGGCTAAAGATAATCCTATTGCTACACCACTTGCAGTCCCTAAAGATAGAGATCTATTTATAGTAGAGCAGCTAGTGATAAGTAATGTTGTTAATATTAAGTAAAATAGTTTTGTTGTTGTCATAATTTCTCCGAATTGTTGTTTGTTTTTCGTAATGTTGTTTGATTTACCTATATCCCCATACAGTAATAGAATTAGATTCTTTGAATTTCTTTAAATTATTCAATGTTTTTAGTATGTTAGGATGGAAAGGCTTATTTCTAGGTCTGAGAAAAATGTCCACAGTTTACATCATGCTATATGACCTAGTTTGAGTGTTACTTATTTATGGTTGAGGTAGCACTTGTTTTAGAAAAAAATACCAATGACTTTTCCTCTTTAATCACTTCATCATAAAGTTGATAAAAGATCTTAACAGGAAGGTCTGCATAATATTTCCTATCAATAGATATCACTTTATCTAAAACAGCTTGGCTTTTACAGATATAGTAAACAGCTTCTAATCTTGATGTAGTATAAACTTTTGAAAAAAAGTGATGATATCTTTTTTGTGTTTTACTGCTGTGCTCATATTCAATGGCCACAGGATAATATGTATCAGCTTTTTTATTCAACAAGAAAATAGCATCGTGCCCATTATCATGAAGACGTGTTAAGTCGACTTTACTGTTTCTTGTAAGACCAGCTTGTAATAAGTTCTCAGGGTAATACTGTGTGACCTCTTTATAGTTAATAAGACTTAAATAAATATCTCCTAGTCTAATATCATGATTTTTAGCATCACTGCGAAGTTCTTGACGATTGCACTTACCATTAGGATCAATATATTCCTTAAAAGCTCTTGGTGTTAAGCTATATGCTTTTCTAAATGCACCCGTTTCAGTCTCCAATGGTATTACTTTTATTAAGTTCACTTGTCTTAAAATCTCTAATCTTCGTAAAGCAACCCTTAAAGAAGCATTTGGGAAAAACTTTTTATGAAGTTGTTCTCTGGATGCAATTTTGAACATATATAAAAAAGAAAATATATGCTCATCTCTTTTAGTGATAAATACATTTTTCTTTCGAGTCTTCACTCTATCCATCACAAGCACCATTTTGCTTAACTTCTTTATGACCATCTATTACAGCTTCTTCTTTACGTCCCATTGATCTTAAGTGTATTTCCTCCCGCGTTGGAAACTTTTCTCTTTGCTTAGCATTTTCTATCTCAATTTCAGCTCTTTTAAGAATGTACTTTTCACTGATAAGTGGTACTTGAACTTCTTCATAAGATGCAAAACTATTCCAAATACAGCGACCTTTTATTTTGGGAATATCCAGTGCTCTTTTGTTTCCAAGCACATTGAGTGATCCAGCTAAGGTCTTTTGAGCAAATGCAAAACGCCCCTCAACATTTTCTTGAACTGTAGTGTTAAGTGTTTCCTTTGTAATCTTTTGCGTTGCGAATACAAGATTGATAGCAGCCGCTCTCCCAAGTTTTGCTAAACTATCAACAAGAGATCTAGCTTGTGCAGTATAATCAGCTTCTTGTGGATTGGCTGGGCTTTTGTCAAAAAGTACAGAACATTCATCTATAAGAATAATGATTCTATCCCTAGAGTCACGTAACGGATCAATCTGATTTCTTCTATTACGCTCTAAGAACTTGTAACGATCATCCATAACTTCTTTGAGATCCTTCAGTAATGATACTGCTGTTTCAATTTCTTTAGAAATATACACATTTGGAAAATCTTTAAAGATCTGTGCCTCAACTCCATTTTTAAGATCAAGTAAGTAAATACGTTTTCTTCCCGGAGAATCTAATAGGCCCATAACAACCTGACGAAAACAATTCGATTTTCCTGATCCAGTTGTTCCAGCAATCAAAAGGTGCGGCAGTTCAGCAATTTTTTGTGTTACAACACCACTGTGTCCCTGTCCTACGATAAAAGAATCATCGTCTGTTAGCTCCATTTTTACGCTTTCATAGTTGCATGCTTTAGTCAGTGGTTTTTTGTTAAGAAAGATTTCAACTTGTTTCTTATTCACTATTTCATCAATACTTTCAATATAACCACCAAAGGCCATATTCATCGTGTTGAACGCACCATCTGTAGTGTACTTTTCCTTGGGAATACCTGGACTTTGGACGATAATCTTATCTCGACCCGGAGTACAGGGAGTGATATCTAATACTTTTGGTGAATCCCCATTACCATTTTTTATACCCAACATATTAAGGTTGTTTTGGTATTTCTTTTTCCGATGTGCGTAACATGCTCCTAAAAAGAAAATGAATGCTAGATAGAAAAGAGCTAATCCAGTAAAGCCAAGTACAAATTGATTTACATCAAATACAAGATATTCATGCAATTTAAAGCTAGGCCACCCATTAAGATGCCTAGCTGCAAAAAAATGTAATGTTCTTGAGTAGAAGAACGAAAATACAAAAAGATTAAATGCAGCAAATAGTGAAACCTTGTGAATTTTATCGTTCTTAAAAAATCTTTTAAACTCCTTTATCCCATAATAAAATGATCTAAAAAAAGAAAGGATAAAATCTCCGACTTTATCCCAGTTAATGTTACTTTGTGTTTTTTGTTGTGTTGTCATAATGTTCCTTTAAAACGTTTTGTTAAATTTATAATTACTGCCGTGTTTGACGAAACAGTCACATAATTCTGTTGTGATTGAACATCGCTTCCAAATTCTTGAACTTCAGAGTTGGCAACTTCTCCAAGTCCATTGATAAGAGCATTCTTTGCTGTTGACTTTGCAGTGACAGCTCCTGAGTTTCCAAGAGCTTCTTTTTCCACAAGAACATCGCTCATACCAGCAACCATCTTCAATCCAATTCGAGTAGCTATCTTGCTGACCTTGGTATTATGGAAATCTCCAATAATTCCTCTTTTGTAATCTTTAGTATCTAAGGCCAGAGCTGAAATCGAGTATTCTCTTCCATTTGGAAAAATTACTTTATTAAAGTTGATGTTTACTCTGTCACCAGCTTGATAACTAGCTTTTCCAAGTAGAATTGATGATTTTGGAATGATTTCTAAGCCATTCTTATGAAGTCCATAACTTACAGTCACTTGAATCTCTTCATCTAAAAATCTGGAATCAATATCTTGTATAAGCTTTCCTATGAATTTAATCGTTGTAGGTAGAGCATTACTTTCTTCATGCCCAGGCCTGTAAAAGACTTGTTTCATTGGTTTTCTAAGTTTTACCCTTTTTCTTTTCCTTCTTTTTTGACTTAGCTTTTTTTCTTGTTGTGCTAGTTCCTCATTTGAAATATAAGGCAAACCATTTTCATCTGTTAGAGTGATATTATTACTTTGAATCCAAAGATTATCTGGATTATTAAACCTCACTCTGTGAGTAGAAAGAGAGTCGCTTTTAAAGATCATTTGGAAAGAGCCAACAACTACTACTAGAATAACCATTAGTATTGCTGCACTTTTTATTTTGATTGTTGTTTTATCCATTTTCTGATCAAAAAAGGCATCTTTTATACTCAGTTTTTTAGTTTTCTTAATAACTTTCTCCTTTGCAATGACACTGTGTAAGTATAGTGATTGGTTTTAATTACTAGGTAGGGGAAGTAATTTTTATTACTTTCTACAAAGCCTCTAAACTTCACTTTGTTTTTTTCTCTTTTTCCCTCGATAACTTTTGATCTCTTCAGTTTACTCTTGTAACCAAGAAAGACTTTGACCTTAGAAGGTAGTTTGTTAGAGCTTGTGATATTAAAATCAACAATCTTTAGTCCGTGCCCAGTTTTTACAAACCAATAATCTAGACTTAAATTCTCTTTAAGCTTGATTTCATAGATTGTTCTGCCTTTTGGTATTTTTCTTTTACTTACAGGAGCTTCTTTCCAGAATATTTTTATAAGGTCATCATGCCTTTTATTTTGGACATGAAGATAGATTCCGAAACTTCTATTCTTAGTGTATATAAAAAAGTTTGTTGATGTTTGTCCAAGTGGTTGAACAGCGATATCATTTCCAATATACTCAAGAGAAAAATGTGAACTATTTCCTGAAATCACCTTTAAAGGCTTTTCTTCAAATCTTAAGACAGTTGTTCTTCCAAGTTTTAGATAAGCCGGTGCTATAGTATACTCATCCAGATATAAATCTCTAACTTTTCCAGCATAGGCCATGGAACAAACAAAAAAGAGCAATATGCTAATTGACTTCATATTCTTCAACTCCTTTGACATACAACCCATACAGGTTAAATTTATCCTGATCTCCTCTGATAAGGTAAAGTGTTACTTGCATTGGCGAAATCAGAGGAATTCCATTTACTCGAATAACTCGATCAAATTTAGCGTGTGCCACAGATCCATCAATCTTGATTTGAATATTAGCTACATATTGAGAGATCTTTTTATCCTTTATAGGTTTTCTCTTTTTAAATGCTGCTAATAAGCTTTTTTTGTACTGTGGAGTAATCCAGTTTCCAATCCTTTTAATTACAAGTTCAGAACTAAAACGATCCCAACTGTAACGCTCTTTTACAAAGCTTTCAGTAAAGTGATAGATTTCAGAAATACCAACTTCGATTTTTCTCCTTTTGGCCCATGTGTAGACTCTTGTGTTATCAACTTTTTCAGTGATAACAATTGGATCTTTTAAGGCCAGATTAATAAATAATGTGCTTAGAAGAATGATTACTCCCAAAAGAATGAGAATAACGACTCTTAGAGTTTTGATCATCTTAAAAAAATGATCAATGTGATTAAGTGTGTGAATATTTTTATTCATCGTCTTTCCTTTTGTTTTTAAAATCAACTTTGATTACATTGTTTGGTAAATCTCTTTTCTTTAGAGATTCGTTTTTAGGTTGTCGCATTTCTTTTGTTTGATTTAATTGATTTGAGAATTTTTCTCTTCCTCTTGTAAAGTTTGTTGCGACAGTTTCTTTTCCTCTGTTAATACCTCTTTTTGATACTCCTTTTAGTGTTTTCATTACTGCGTATGCAGGAGCCACTGACATTGAAGTTGCTAGACCTGATAATCCATCAGATAAAAGAGACTTTGTTGCAAAGGGAACAAAAAGCATACTTAGTCCAATGCAAAGATTAACTAGCATTGTCGTAAATAGGTCATCCCACCCTGATACATTTTGTCTGGTTGCAAGCTCTAGTAAAATGACTCCAAGCAGGCTCCAAATTATCTTCCAAGTAACAACCTTGATTAATCCTTTATAAAGATTCGATGTGATGAATGCTGTTTTCTCAGATAAATACATCAAGATCATCAGTGGTGAACAAACATAAAGTATTGACCAACACAGATGAATAATTACATGGGAGATAAAAACTCCTAAGTAAGCAATCAGGTAAGATAAAATACCTATAGAAAAAAGAAGTGCTTCTTTTACTTTGAAGAAATTAACTTCATTTTTATTAAAGTTGTCCCAGAGGTTCCCTAAGACTTTTGGGAGATTGTTAATCCCATTAATTCTCTCTGTTATCCCATCTCCTAACATTGAAATCATTCCCATTACTTCCGTAAAAGTAATTAACAGTAGAGTAGAGATAAAGAGTCTTTTTAAAATTGATACTGGGTTTGGTTGTCCATTTGTTTTGAAAATTTCTAAAATCAATAAAATTACAAAAAATGGTAAAAGCAGTACCCAATAAATATCGATCATCTCGGATCGAAGATTCTGACATATGTCAGTAAGCCAGCTTAAGTCGATTCTGGCCTCAAGTTTTGTTGTTTGGTCATAGTTTATCCTTTTAAAATTTGGGGAGACTGAAGTCTCCATTAAAGTTGTTAAGCCCATTTGATAGAGCGTTTGTAACAGATTTGTAGTGTGAGGATTCATCCTTACTGGACTTATTTGTAATTGCCAGTTGTTCACTTTGAAGCTTTAAAATCTGTCCATTAACCTTTAGTAGCTGATTTAGAGTATGAAGAATTTTGGCATTTACCTGAGCTGTCATTCTCTGTGCTCCTTTGGGGGATGCATTTCTAGCTTGATAAAATATCTTCTTTGCATTCTTTTCTTCTCTAGTTGCATAGTCTTGTAATACAGCAACTACTTTAAGTGCCTCTGCTACCGTTTGGTCATGAAGCATTTGTCTTGCAGCATCTTGAGTTTTAGGTATTACGCCATAAAGATCTTGTAGAAGCTTATAGGCCTTTTTAAACTCTTTAAGCTCACCAAGAATACTTTCATCTTTAATAGGAAGAGATTCAATAAGCCCAATTGAGTTTTCAATTCCAGCATTAATTGCTTTTATAAATCTTTCCCTGTCTCTAGCATTTCTGATCATTTCTCTTAGCTGTTGGTAGCGTTTAACATTTTCCGTAATAATTCGGATGAGGTACGGAATTTGAGCATAGCCACCACCCCAAGCAAAAGAGCTTTGTGAAATAAAAGAGCTAAGTAAAATTATAACTATAAATTTACGCATAGCTCACATCCTCATTAAGCTCAAGCAATCTTCTATGGGCAATTTGATAATAGCGATATTCTTTTTCTATCCCTATAGATTCAACTCCCTCAAGATTTGCAGCAATTAATGTTGTTCCACTTCCACAAAATGGATCTAAGATTTTACCTCCTTTAGGTACTGTTAAGTGTATTAATCTTTTCATTAGATCTATTGGTTTTACTGTAGGATGATTATTGTATTCACCTTTTTCTTTTACTACTGATTTTGAACAATACTCATAGTTGTCAGCAGTGATGTTCTCAAAGTAATTCTTCTCAGATAAATCTATTTTGCTATCCATTAAAACATTACATGGATAATTTTCTCCTTTTGTATTTATCGCCCCAGTATTGTGAGTCATAAAGTTTTTTACAAACTTGCCCTTAAATGGCTTTTGTCCAACATAAATAGGTGTTAAGGCCGGTTTTATAGAAGCTGCTCCATAACGATATTCATCCCATAGTTTTCCTTCATCAGTTTTAGGGGTATAGCTGTTAAAGTTATCTTTAAGATACTTGTAGCTTGTCCCATTTTCTCTGACGAGACTTAGATGAGACTTATTTCTTTTAAAGTAAATAATCTCATCATATCGATTATCTAGATCTAGTAGCTCCTTAAGCTTTTCCCATACCTTGGGAGAAGGATATTGAGGATTTGCTTTTCCAAAATAATGAGAAAACATTCCTCTGATACCTAAGATTTGCTCAATCTTATTTCCAGATAAGTTTTTTTCACTCATTTTACTTCTAAGGTAATCTTTAAACTCCTCTGTGGGATTTCCTCTAAGTAATTCTTTATCTATTTCTTTTGATAAATTCATTCCTTTTGGAAAGCCATTGGGGTATATCCAACAAAATAATGGATAAGTATTAAAACCACATTTTTCTAGATCACAAGCAAGGTGGTGATAGTTTCTTGGATCAGCAAATGCCATAATCATTCCACCAGGCTTTAATACTCGATAGCACTCTTGCCAGATCTCTAGTTCTGGTAGGGAGTTATCCCATTTTTCCTTTCTTATATTAATCCCATAAGGTGGATCAGTGATAACAGCATGAAAGCTATTATCAGCAAATTGCTTTAGGATCTCTTTTGAGTCTCCATTTATAAGTTTATGCATATTTATTCCTTTGATAGCTCAATAAGAGCATCTATTAGTTTGAGCTTTGATTTTTCTTTTAACTTTTGTTCAATTCTTGTTTTATCATTTCCATCAGATGTACAAATCCAATATGTAAGTGGATCTGGTATCATGCGGAGAACTACTTCTTTTTCATCTTGCATGTAATAAAGCTCTGAATATTCACCTTTTTTAATTTCAAGACTTTTAATCGCCCTGACTTGAGCGTCATTAAAGTCGAAGGTCTTTTGAAAGTCTTCCCAATCAATTTTTCTTTGTCTTAAGATAAAAAGGCTTGTGGTATTTGGTAAAATACTACTTGCAATTTGAGAGTCAGATAAAAAGTCCTTATAGTTTTGACTTATGGCCCAAATTCCAGAGTTAAACTTTCTAAAAGTTCTATAAGCCTCAATAGTAAAATCAAGCCCTGACTTTGTTTGAAAAAGTTTCCATGCTTCATCAATGATAAGTAAAGTTGGTCTTGAGATATCTTTTGATGCTTCAGTCTTTATAAAGTCAGTAAAGAGTAATAAAAGAACATTTTGAAGATCAGTGTAATCATCAAGTCCTTTTGTCTCGATTGTTACTAGATCTTTATTCAGTTCTATATTTGTTTCTCTATCAATAATACGCCCATAAGGGGTATCTTTAGTCCATGAGTAAAGAATCTGAGCATAATTATTCATTGATTTAACACTATGTTGTTCTAATATATCTTTTAGATCACTTAACTTTGGTGTTTTTGGAAACTTATTCTCATATACTCTAAATATTGCTTCCTCAAGTAGTGACTTATCTCTTTTAGGCAAAGACTTTTGATCTGAATCGATTAGGATAGACTCCAAAACAGCAAGAATAAGTTTTACCTTTGCCGGAGGTGGAACTCTTTGTCCTTCAGAGAGATTAAACATATTCAATGAGATTTTGCTATCGATATTCAAATCAATAAACTCACCATCTAGTACATCAAGAAGTCTTTTTGATGAAGCTCCATTATCAATCCATATAATCTTTGGAGTTGGATGACTTCCATAAAACATCATCATCAAATTTGCTATAGAAAATGATTTTCCAGCACCACTTCCACCAAATATTAATCCATTCCAATTAGGCATGGACTTGCAAAAAGGATCAAGAGAGTAAAGTCCCATTGATCTATTTGGAACAAGACATACAGTTCTTTGACTTCCTTTTTCATTAGCAAATATAGGTAAAAGACAAGAAGCATTTGAAGATTTGATCTTTTTACTTCTAAAAAGAGAGCACATACCAGGAGTTGACTTCAAAAACCCTTCTAATGAAGCATATGTCTCTATTACACCCTCAGAACTATTAAGTTTTCTATATGCCTTTAGCACTTCATCGCTTTTTTCTTCAAGTTCAGCTAAGGAGCTGGCCCAAATGATAATATTAGTATCAAATGAGAGAACTTTTTCAGAGCCTTCAATTAACTCTCTTAAAAGGTCTTCAATGTGGTTAAGCTGAGATTCAGACTCAAGATCAGCTAGATTCTTTTGACTATTGGCCATAGAAGAAGCAAGTCTTCTTGAAAGTTGTAGTTTCTCAAGTTCTTTAGGCTGATCTAAAACTTGAACGCTTTGGCTCATCCAAAAGTGAAACGGCAGATTTGTAAGAGCGTGAATCATCCCAGCATGAGTTAATCCTTCAGGAAGATTAGCAAGAGAAATTACATTGAAATAGAGATTTCCAATCTTTATATAATCTCTACAAAAATCAATGTCAGTCAGGTTTATTGACTCAATAAAACTTTTAGGAAATAGCTCTTCATTTTCAATCTTAGGTGTTTTAAATTTTTTAGATCGATCAAAGTTAAAGTGTTTATACAGAAGATCTGTCCATTCATCCTTTAAAACCCTTTTTGGCGAAAGTCCCAACGTTTCTAGTACTGAATATGCTTGTGATAGAACTCTATTAAATTCTTCACATCTAGATTCAAATATCTCTTTTGAAATACTCTCAAACTTCTTTTTAGATTTAAAGACACCTTCTTTCTTTATACCTGCTGGTGTGTAGCGGATAAAAAGATAAATTGATGGAGTAAAAAAGTCTAAGTTTTCTTCTCTTTTTTTCAAGTATTCAATTCTTGATTTTAATAAAGGAGCATAAAACTCATTATTATTTTTCTGAGCATCTTTATGTGCAGAAAGTTGTTCCGTAATTTGTGAGTTTAAAGAGTAGAAAAACTGAACTCTAGTCCCATCTGGTAGAGATATAAGTAAGTTTTCAAGATTTTGAGTTAGGGCGTTTATATCGCTATTTGATTTACAAGCGATATCACGACCTTCAAGCTTAAAACCACCTCCCATATCTCCATTTTTATAAATCATAGTTGCATCGTCCTCTAGATGCCAAAAATCTAGTTTATTTGCTAATTGGATCATATATTTTCCTTTGTAAGTTTAATTCACAGTTTTGAGAGTTTGCTTCTATTAGCCCCTCTTCTAGGTAGTACTTTAAAAAGTGAACAAGAAAATTATCTGGTTTATTTCTTTTCCCAAAATATAAAAGTGCTCCTAAAAATGCAGGTAATAAAAAAACAAAATATAATGCCAGCGGTGTTTGTCCGAAGATTAGATTCATTACAGATGCAATTAAAAGTATTACGATCAAATCGAGGGCCTCAAGGCCCACGATTTTGATCTTTGAATCTAAGTTTCTATAAACAACTGATGTAAATAGTGACTCATCTTTCATTTTTACCCCGCAACAGATTGAATCCAAGAAATAATCTGTGGAGCTAAAAAGCCAAGGATAGAGCAGCTAATAACGAAGATTATTCTTCCTTTGGCCGCACCATCTCCAGTAACCGCCATAAAGACTGCATATACAAGCCCAAGTACACTCAGAAGTGGTAGCACAACTGTGATAAGTTGGTTTGTAAGGTTTCTGACCTTACTTTCAAATGCTACCTGTGCAAATGCACTCTCTGGTACAATTAGCCCAATTGTTAATAATAAAAATAAGATTCCATAAAAATAAGTGTTTTGTTTTTTCATACAATTCTCCCCAGAATTAGTGTGTTTTCAAAGGGTGCAAGCTTCATAAAGATTAACTTTTTTGTATCTTTTGAACTTACGCCTTCTCCAATTGATAAGTACTTTAGTTGTCTATCTTTTCCTCGTTTTTGAATCTGCACTTTGTAGTGAATTTGATCATCCTTTGAATCTGTAGGAATGAGTCGAATTTTCATACGAGAAAAGATATCGAGTTTAATGTTGTAGATCCCTGTTTCTGTATTCCAGAAAGCCATACCTGCTGGAAACTGAACTTTTGATGATTCGTTGTACCAACTTAGAGGGACATGCTTTACATTTTTCATTTTTTTCTTTTTTGCCATTATTTATTCCTTTGTTAAATTGCTGCTAATAGTTCTCTTTCTCCTTTATGGGAAAAAGGCTTTTTACTTTTAAGAAGTCTTCTAAAATAATTCTTTCTTAAGCTTCTAAGAGCTTCTTCATGTAGTCTTTTGACTTCTTTAAGATCCATATTTAAAACATCTGAGATTTCTAACTCTGATTTATTTTTCCAATAAAACAGATGTAATATTGTATGTTGTTCATATGGAAGCTTATTAACTTCACTTTTTAAGAAATTAGATTCTTTAAGTCCTAGAGTTCTTACTGGTTTATCAAAGTATCCATTTGCGACACCTTTTAGATAGTCTGCATAAATATTCTTATCAGATTGCTTTTGAAGCTTTTCATTATTCCAGTATTCGATATTTGCTTTCTTTCTCACTCTCATCTCCTTAGTATTTGCCTATAAAGAAGTGTCCATACCTCAAGTAGGCTTCCTCTCTTGGTGTTAGCTGTTTAACTTCACTGCTCACTAAGAGCTTTGATATTTTTTGTAAAATTGTTTTCATAGTGTTCCTTCAAGTTTCATTTGTTCATAAGTTAGTAGGTCAATTTTTGAGAACAAAAGGTCTGCATATACTTTGATGCTGTTCCATGAGCAGTTTGTGCAAAATACTTGTTCATCGATTGGAAAAATTTCTTTTGATCCGCAAGATGGACAAGAAGTAAAAACTTTTACTGGATCTTTTAGCTTTGGAACCTGAATCTTTTTTTGCTCTAACTTCGTTCTTCTTTGTATTTTGCTCTTTTTTGTCTTTTTCATATTTTCCCCTCCAAGTGGTTTTCTTGTTTGTTACGAAGTACTTGTGCAAGGGCATGCCAAAGTCATTTTTGAGCTTAAGTGTATGAATTTATTGAAAAACACTAAAAAGAGGTTGAATTTAAATAGATGTATTTACGTCGGACTTTTGATGGAAACTTAGTAATTACAAACTGTTAAGTGATGACGTAAAAAAGTCGTGTTGTCTTAATTACGTCGCTTATTTTTCAAAATGAAGAAGTGACGTAAAAACATCTTTGCATTAATTCAAAAATTACAAGTAGTTAAATGATACTGCTGATCTAAACACGTCATTTTTATATTATTAAAATATGTCTTGTTTGAGGCGATAATGTCTTGTATTATATATGTGAGGTTTGATAATGCTCAAAGAAATTAAATTTAAAAGAAAAAAGTATAAGCTTATCCTTACAAAACATGCTCTTGAAAGAATGGAAGAAAGGGATATTTCAAGAAGTATTGTTGAAGAAGTAATTGAGTCTGGAGACTCTCTTCAAAAGAAGACTAAAGGCAAATGGTGGGTTTATAAAAAGATTAAGGGAAGAGTTGATAACGATATATGTTTATCAATTTCAATTGAAGATCCCAATTTAATTGTAATAACAACTCTTATTAACTGGAGACCTAAAAAATGAAACTTTCATATGATAAAGATGCAGATGCTTTAACAATTATTCTAAAAAAAGATAAAATTGTTAAAGATAAAGAAATCTCTGAAAACTTATTTGCTGGTTTTTCTAAATCAGGAGAGCTTGCACAAGTTCAAATCTTAGAAATATCTACTAGTGAAGATGCATGGCTTACTGTTGATCTTGTGGCCAAAATTCTTGGGAAGTCTGAAAGGACAATACTAAGGTGGATAGAGAAAGGAACTCTTCCTGCAAAAAAAGTTGGAAAGGAATATAAAATTAGGCCTGAATATGTTGATGAATTGGCCTCTTAATATAGAAGTGATGTAATCACGTCAGTCCAAGTATCTTGTAATTTTAAATAGTTAATCATTTTTGTGACGTTTTTACGTCAAAAATGAAAAATCCTCATAAGTTTAATGATTTTAGTATCTTACTGAACAAACCAGATTGTATGATCAAAAATTTAACCCTGTAATGACGTAAAAACGTCAATTTTATTCTTGTTTCTAAATCCTTTTTCATGATACGCAAAGCAGCAAAGTAAATAATTACTTGTACTTATTTTATTTTTTTCGTGTTGGCACAGGATTCGCAGATGTGAGTTTCAACAATGATTAGCTTTGAGGAAAAGATATGAAAGGAAAATTTTTAATTGTAGATGATGACCAAGCAATTAGAGAAAAGTTTAAGGAGATCTTAGAGGATATGGATCTAGAGGCGGACTTTGTTTCTACCTATGAAGATGTTATTCCAACTTTAAAGAAAGCTCCACATAGCTATGCTGGTCTATTTTTAGATCATAACTTAAAAAACAAAGATGGAAAAAGCGTTGAGTCTCTAAGTCTTGTTCCTACGATAAGAGAATATAATCCTTATCTAGTATTGGTAATGATCTCAGGAGATAAATCTGAAGATAATCTAACGAAATGGCTTCATTTGAATTTAAGTAAATTTTTCTACAAGCCAATTAAAACTGCTCAAATAAAAGCAATGTGCCAGTACTCCTTAACTAAATTCGATAAGGAGTTTGGAAGCACATCAGTTATAGAAAGCCACGTTTTGACTGAAGAGGATAAAAAAGCAATTGATGACGTAGGTATTGTTGCTGGTTCTAAAGATATGGCAGTACTCTGTAAAGATGTTGTTAGGCTTTCTAAAACAGATACTTCTGTAATCCTAATTGGTGAGACAGGGACAGGAAAAGAATTATTTGCTAAAGCAGTACATAATAATTCAAACAGAAAAGATAAACCTTTTTTAGTGCTTAATTGTTCAAGCTATAACTCTAGCTCAGAACTGTTGGAATCAGAGTTATTTGGACACATGAAAGGATCTTTTACTGGTGCAGATAAAGATAAGATTGGAATATTTGAACAAGCCAATGGAGGAACTGTATTTCTTGATGAGATTCACCATCTTTGTTATGAAGCGCAGGCCAAGCTGTTAAGAGTTCTACAAGAAAATAAGATTAGAAGAGTTGGTGATTATAAAGAAAGACCAGTTGATTTTGGACTTGTATGTGCTGGAAAGCCAGAATTAATGGATATGGTTAAACGTGAAGAATTTCTGCCTGATTTGTATTACAGAATATTTTTTATCGATATGACTATTCCACCACTAAGAGAAAGAACGGATGATATTATTCCTCTTTTAAATCATTTTATGAAACAAAATGAAAATAAAGCATAACATACTATGCCTACTGGTAGTAGTTGGATATACAGCCAGCGGTCAGTCTAGAAGTTACGATACGAATGATTCGTTAGCGGTCCGTTCTATTTTTGATGAAGCACTACTAAACGGTAAAAGCTACTCGCAGCTCAACTACCTGTGCAAGGTGATAGGACATAGACTCACTGGGAGTCAACAAGCAGAAGACGCACTAGCTTGGGCACAAAAAGAGGTGAGTGCCTACAATCCGGACAGAATCAGACAGCAGAGTGTAGAAGCGACCAGATGGTTGCGAGGTGATAAGGAGTGGGTAGCGATAAGCGAGGACGTAGATCTACTGCTCAATGCGTGTGCTCTCGGAGGATCCATAGGTACAGATGGGCCACTACAGGCCGAGGTGATAGAAGTGAATGGGATGAAGGACTTGGAAAAGTACAATGTCGGAGATTTCAGAGGGAAAATTGTGTTTTACAACGAGCCTATGAATAAGGCATTGATTAATACTTTTGATGCTTATGGAGCCTGTGCTTCACAACGTTACTATGGAGCTGTAGAAGCTGCCAAATATGGTGCGGTAGCTGTATTGGTACGTTCGCTCACTACACTCACAGATATAAAAGCTCATACTGGTAGCATGTCATACAAAGATGGTATTGCTAAAATACCTGCAGCTGCCATCGCGATACTCTTAATCATCGTGGTCTCTGGCGGACGCATCGCAGGGTTCATCATGCCACCAGCTTTCATTTGCTGTGCCATTGGATTAAGAGCAGCCATACCTTTGCGCATCAAAGAGATACCGATAACCGCGGCGATAATAAACCACATAAACACCCACCAGCCGCTCATAAACTGAGCAAGCAAATACCACAGTAGCATCTCGATAATAAACCAAACGATGGCTATACCAACTATCTGACCCATAAAGTGTCGTCCTATAAAATAAAAACCAATAAATTGAGCGCCATGAAAATTAAAATGGCTAACATATGATGTATATGGGGATTGGTTGCTATACTATCAAACTTAAGGCTAATTTTTAAGCCATATAGTCGGTACAATATAATTTGGATACAAGGAAGACAAACGTCAGTGCTACTAGCAGTAGGCTAAGCGAGTCTGACTCCATATCCGATTTCTATAGGACTGAATATAAAATGACAGGTAAGCAAGACGGAATATTATGGCAATTATTATAGGCATTGACCCAGGGTCACGCATGACCGGTTATGGGATAGTACAGCAGACAGGTGACAAGCTGACCTATATCGATGCAGGGACGATTCGTACAGATACCAAAGAGATGCCTGAACGCCTCAAGCGCATCTTTAACGGACTAACCCGCATCACACAGCATCATTTAAAATACGCAGACGAGCCTATCTATACAGCGATTGAGCAAGTATTTATGGCGAAAAACCCTGACTCGGCGTTAAAGCTTGGTCAAGCGAGAGGTGCGGCTATTGTAGCAGCCACGCAAGCGCAGCTTCCTGTTGCCGAATACAGTGCAAGGCAAATAAAGCAGTCGGTCGTAGGGAAAGGTGGCGC